>JBGATX010000137.1:0-15264 GCA_044228975.1 Planctomycetota bacterium
CCACCAGCCCTCGGCCCAGGCGCGCACGCCGCGCGTGGCCCACTGGTCGGCGAAGGCGCGCAGCTTCTCGTACACCGTGGCCGGCATCGCGCCGAGGCTGTGGTTCACGAGGTAGGTCGTGTTCGCGAGGATCGGGAAGCGCGAACGCCAGCGGTCGGGGTCGAGGGTCATGGTCGGGTGGAGATCGGGCCGCACAGGATACGGCTCGAAGTGGCTGCGCGGATCGTTCGCCACGCCGATTCCCGAGCGCGGCGCGCGCGGATACTCTCGACGCACCGTCGCGCCGCGGTTCCCGTCTTCCGGCGCTCGCCGCGCACGGCTCGCATGGCGTCCGACCTTCCCGACGTCCCCGGCTACGTTCTCACGCATCTGCTCGGCCAGGGCACGTTCGGCGTGGTGTTCGCGGCGCACTCGCTCGCCGCCCCGCAGCGCGCGCTCGCGATCAAGATCTTCAAGCGCGACGTCGTCGTGCGCACGAAGGACGTGCTGCGCGTGCAGCGCGAAGGACGGATCGGCTTCGAGCTGCGCCACGCGAACATCGTCGAGGTCCACGAGATCGGCGAGATCGACGGCCGCCACTTCATCGTGATGGACCGCGTCGAGGGTGAGCAGCTCCGCGATCGCATCCTGCGCCGCTTCCCCGAGGGAGAAGCGCGGCTGGCGGAGGATCCCGGCGCGCTCGCGCGCGAGCTGCGCATCGTGGCGCGCGTCTGCCGCGCCGCGGGACACGCGCACCGCTGCAACATCATCCATCGCGACATCAAGCCCGCGAACATCCTGGTGCGCTCCGACGGGCATCCGTTCCTGATCGATTTCGGCCTGGGCCGGCATCTCGACGGCGAGTCGACGCTGACGTCGACGGGCGTCACCGTCGGCTCGTACTTCTACATGGCTCCCGAGCAGCTCGACGCGGATGTCGCGCGCATCGGCCCGGCGAGCGACATCTACGCCCTCGGCGCCACGCTGCATCACGTCTGCACCGGCCGCGTGCCGTTCACCGCCACGAACGCGAACGAGCTGCGGCGACGGGTGTTCGAGGAAGAGGTCCCACCCGCTCCGCCCGGCCTGCCCGCGGGCCTCGAACGCATCTGGCTGCGCGCGCTCGAGAAGCAGCCGCAGCACCGCTACCGCTCCGCGGAGGAGATGGCGGACGATCTCGAGCGCGTCGCCGACGGCATCGCGCCGCGCGGTCGCGGAACGCCGATCGCGGTGTTGCGCGGCTGGCGCAGCTTGTCGCGCAGGCGTGCAACGCTGCTCGCTGCATCGATCCTCGCGCTCGCCGTGGCCGCGTTCGTCTTCTGGACGCAGGCGCGCGATCGCGACGAGGTCCAGGCCGCGCGCCTCGTCGAGAACGGGCAGTCCGCGCTCTGGCTGGGCCAGCTCGAGACGGCGGCGGCTCGCTTCGGCGAAGCTGCGCGCATCGCACCACGCGATGCGGCGCCCGAGATCCAGATGGCCGCGGCGTACCAACTCGCCGACCGCCCGGCTGCGGCGGCGGAAGCAGTCGAGCGCGCGCGTGCGAAGGGGTTCACGCCGTGCCCGCCTGCGGCGTCCGGCGCGGAGCAGTACCTGACAGCGCTGTACCACGTGGCGAACGCGGACGATGCTCGAGGCATCGAGTGCTTCCTGAGAGGCATCGAGCGTGATCGGCGCGATGGAGACTTGTCGCGACCCGAGGCGCACCTCTTCGTGGCGCGACTCCTGTGGAGACAGGAGCGCGAGACGGAAGCGTTGGAGCATCTCGACCGCTACCTCGAACGAGTGCCCAAGATCAGCGCGACCTCGCTCGCGGCACGGCTGCACCGCCTCGAGATCGTCGGGAAGCCGGCGGACGCGCTCGCGGAGCTGGATGCGTACATGCAAGCCGATGCGTCGGCCGACGCTCCGTGGATGCTGGCCAACCGCGGACGCCTGCTGCTGGAGCTCGAGCGCTACGACGAGGCGCGCGTCGCACTCGAAACGGTCACCGGCATCGCGCCGGATGAGGGCGCGGATTGGGTGGCTTTGGCGATCTGCTGTCACTACATGGGCGACACCGCCGGAGCCGAGAACGCCTGTCGAATCGGCCTCAGCTTGCGCCCGGACCTGCTCACCGCCCACGCGATGCTCGCCGTGCTCGCGATCGGTCGGAGGGCGTGGGACGAGGCCGAGCAGCATTTCCTGCAGGCGGGGGCGGGAATGTCGGTGTCGGAGATCGAGTCGGTCTTCGACGCACAACGCATCTACGAGAGGGCGATGCAGGCCGACGACGAGCACGACTACCGTGGCGCGGCCGTCGCGCTGCGCGCGTGCCTCGCGTCGATGCCGGAGCACCTGGGAGCTCTGATCCAGCTCGGCAATGATCTGTGGTACGACGGAAAGGCTGACGAGGCGCTTCCGCTGCTCCTGCGCGGCAGCGCCAGCCTGGAACGGGCCCGAAGGTGCCCGCGTGTCGGTCGGGATCTCTTCAATCGGCAGTTCGTCACGTCGGACAACGAGCTCAGTTTGCTGACCGCGATCTTCGGGACGACCGCGACCCCCGAGCGACTGGAGACGGCTCGCAATGCGCAAGTCAGGATCGAGCACTTGATCCGCACGCAACCCAAGCTTCCCGCGACTCCGATGTACAACTACGCGGAGGCGTTGTTCGACACGCAGACCGCGTTGAAGGACGCCTGCAGGGCGCGAGAGATCCTCGACCTGCGGAACCTCGACGGCCCGATCCCCGACACGCCCAATACGCGCCTCCACATCGAAGCGATCCGCGCGGCGTGCCCGCGCTGAGCGTGAGTCAGTCCTCGATCAAGAAGCGAGTGTTGCTGGCGGAATACGCGCCCGGAAGCTTGGTTCGATCCACTCTGTCCGCATCTCCGACGGCGAGCACGAGTGGACACCGCCGGTCCGAACAGTGGAAAGTGAAGGCCACGACGAGGGACGGGACTCCGCCGGCGTCGTTGCGCTTGGGCACCCTCCACGACCGTCCTTCGAGCTTCGTCGACCCGAACTTGAAGGCCTGCACGCGGTCGTCCGCCGCCTTTCCCTGCAAACGCACGCGCTTCCCGTCGACGTAGTAGCTCGCATGCCAGTACTCGAGCTGCGATTGCATCCAGAACATGTGCACGACGATCTCGTCGCTGTCGACGGAGATCTCGTCGCCGTCGAGGATGACGGGGACGTCGAACATGATGTCGAGCGTACTGCCCGACTGCTGCACGCGGATGCGCTCCGGCATGTGAGGTGCTCCTGGGTCGCGTCGATCAGCCGAGGTTGTGGAACGCCGTCGATGAAGCGAACGTCCACGCTGGATTGGCGTGGATGTCGTTGCCGACCGAGTCGGGAGGAGCGGCCAGCAGCAGGGCGAACGGCGTGTACTGACTGTACGGCTGCTTGCTGACCGGGCCTGGAGAGCCGACGCTCGCGAACCTCAGCGTCACGGTCGTATCCGCCGTGAGTGCCGGCATGGCCAGGTAGGTCTTCGACGAGCCTGCATCCGCGGGATCGCCGTCATCGTCCTCGGTCGAGTATTCGATCGTCGTAGCCCCGTTGCACGGCACACCCTGGACCTCGCACGCGCTGAACGTCACGTGATCGTCGACGAACACGCAGTGGATGCCGAAAGCGGCCGCGAGGTGCGCGTCATCCACCTTCCACGAGACCGCGAGCGCACTGCTCACGTAGATCTCGACCGTCAGGCTGAACATCGACGCAGCCCCCTCAGCGCCCCGTCATCACCGCCACCTCGCTCGGCAGCTCGACGCCCAGCGTCGCGCTCGAGGGCAGGATCAAGTGGCAGCGGTCCATCAGCGGGCGCAGCTCGGTCAGGTACTCGCGCACGGATTCGGAGCAGCGCTTCGAGCGCAGGCCCAGGGTCACCGCGCGCGAATCACCCGACGTGTTCGGACGGCCCAGCGAGACGAGCGTGATCGCGAGCCAGCGGTTGAACATCTGCTGTGCCGCCGGGCGGTTCGTGGTGTCGTGGCAGAACGCCGCGAGCAGCTCCTCGGCGCTGCGCGTGAACGTGCGGTCCGCGGCGAGCAGCGTGCGCGCGACCGCGGCGAACGGCGCGCACGTCGAATGCTCGTAGCCGTCGGCGACGGTGCGCTCGGCGCGATCGCAGAGCGCGAGACACACGGCGAGCTCGAGGCGTGAACTCGGGAACGGGATGCGCTCCATCTTCGCGCGCACGGCGAGCGAGAGATCGGCGCCGCCCAGGCGCGTGTACAAGGACTCGACGTCGCGCAACACGCTGAGCGAGTGCTCGAGATCGCGCGCGAGCTGGAGCTTCTCCCCCACGTCCGGCACGAACTTCATCCCGTGGCCGCGGATGTTCGCCGCCATGAGCTGGCGGTAGGCCTGGCGCTCCACGATCTTGCGCATCAACGCGCGCGCCTCCTCGTCGAGCACGAGCGTGGCGTTCTCGATCTCGCTCTCCGCCTGGCGCGCCGCGCCGCGCCGCGCGGAAGCGGGAGACTGCGGAGTGCGACGCTTGTCGGGCTGGGAGTTCGTCATCGTGCGTTCCTTGCGCTGTGGCAGGCAGTGGCGATCGAGGAAGACCGGCGTACGGAGCGGTTCAAGCGCGCGTTTGGGCTTCGATGCCCGTCAATTTCTCCGACGGGATGAGCAGGCGCTCGACCGGCTTCCCGCCGACGA
This sequence comes from Planctomycetota bacterium, assembly GCA_044228975.1. Classification (GTDB taxonomy): domain Bacteria; phylum Planctomycetota; class UBA1135; order UBA1135; genus JADJNY01. The sequence continues at coordinate 4,630 of JBGATX010000137.1, forward strand.
TGTGCTGCTCGATGATCTCGTCGACGTCCGCGACGGTCACGTGTCCGTACCAGACCTGTTCGGGATAGACGACGACCACGACGCCGTGCGCGCACTGGTCGAGGCACATGGCCTTGTTCGGGCGCACGATGCGCTTGAAGCCCTTGGCGTAGAGCTTCTCCTTGAAGGCCTCGGCGACCTCCGCGCTGCCGCGCGCCGCGCAGCAGCCCTTGGGATCGCCGGGCGCGCGCTGGTTGACGCACACGAAGACGTGGTGTTGGAACTTGGCCATCGACTTTGGGGGTGAGGTCGCTCGCGTGCCCTGCAGGCGTGAGTCGGGAGGAGAGGACGAGACGCAACGGCGAGGCGCGGGGCCTCAACCGAGCAGCTCCTTCGCCAGCACGAGCTTCTGGATCTCGCTCGTGCCTTCGTAGATGCGCAGCGCGCGCACGTCGCGATAGAGCCGCTCGACGATGACACCGCGCTTCACACCCAGGCCCCCGAAGTGCTGGACCGCGCGGTCGCAGACCCAGGAAGCGTTCTCCGTGGCAAAGAGCTTCGCGCGCGCGACCTCCGCCGTCGCCGGACGCGCATTGTCCACCGCTTCGGCGGCTTCGGCAACCAGGAGCTGGCTGGCACGCAAGTGCGTGTCCATCTGCGCGATGTCGAAGCGCAAGGCCTGGAACGTCGCGAGCGGCTTCCCAAACTGCTTGCGTTGCACGAGATGCGCCTTCGATTCGTCGAGAGCTCGCCGCGCGAAACCGTTCGCTGCGGCGGCGACCGAGGTCCGAAAGCGCGCCAGCGTGGCGAGCGCGAGCTCGAGACCTGCTCCTGCACTTCCGAGCAGGTCCTGCGCGCCGATCTCGACGCCGTCGAAGCGCACTTCGCCGATCGGATGCGGAGCGAGCACCTCGAAACGCTCGACGCTCACGCCGCGCGCGTTCGCGGGCACGTGGAACATGGAGAGCGCGTGGTCCGCAGATGCGCCCAGCTCGCCGCTGCGCGCGAGCACGCTGTAGAAGTCCGCGATGCCGGCGTTGGAGATGAAGGTCTTGCGGCCACTGAGGCGCCAGCCGTTCGCCGTCCTCTCCGCGCGCGTGCTCACGTCGCCGAGCGACGAGCCCGCATCGGGCTCGGTCAGCGCGAAGGCCGCGATGCGCGCTCCGCGCGCGACGTCGGGGAGCAGCGCGCGCCGCAACTCCGCCGACCCGCCGCGCGCGATCGGATACGAACCGAGGCCTTGCATCACGAGCATCACGTCGAGCATGTCGGAGTGCCACGCCAGCTCCTCGCGCAGCGCGCACAACGCGCGCACGCTGACGGTTTCCGCGGTGCACAACCCGCGTGCATCGGCGCCGCCGTCGCGCTGCGGCACGCAGAAAGCGACGAGGCCGGCACGCGCGAGCTCCGCCAACGCGCCGCGCGCCGCCGCGTCCTCGTCGAGCTCCATCCAGCGCGACGCGACGCTCCGACCGAGCTCGCGCGCGCGCTGGCGCAGCTCGACGAGCAGCTCGCTCATGAGGCGCGGCCTCGGTGCGCCAGCGCGCGCGGCGAACCGGGCGCGTTCTGCGCGAAGTCGGGCTTGCGCTTCTCGCGCCAGGCGTCGTAGGCCTCGCGATAGTCCGGGTGCGCCATGCATTCGGCCTGCACCCAGGCTTCGAGTTGCATCGCGGCCGGGAATTCCAGGGCGGCTTCCTGCTCGAGCATGCGTTTGGTCATCGCGAGGCCGAAGCTCGGCCCGGCCGCGAGGCGCGCCGCGATCTCGCGCGTCTTCGTCTCGAGCTCCGCGTCGGGCACGACCCAGTTGTAGAGGCCGATCTCCCGCGCACGCGCCGCGGAGATGAAGTCGCCGAGCATGAGCAGCTCGCTCGCGTTCGAGAGTCCGACGATGCGCGGCAGGAGCCACGCGGCTCCCATGTCGGCGCCGCACAGGCCGACCTTCGTGAACAGGAACGCGATCTTCGCCTGCTCGTTCGCGATGCGCAGGTCCGCCGCGGCCGCGATCACCGCGCCCGCCCCGCAGGTCGTGCCGTTCAAGCTGGCGAGGATCGGCTTCTCGAGCTTGCGCATGTTCTCGATCAAGCGGCAGGTGAGGCGCGTGAACGCGTGCACGCCCGCTTCGTCGATGCCGAAGAGCGCGCCGATGATGTCCTCGACGTCGCCGCCCGAGCAGAACGCCTTGCCCGTCCCCGTGATCACGACCGCGCGCACCGAATCGCGCGTGCGCAGCGCGGCGAACGTGTCGGCGAGTTCGCGGTAGGAATCGAAGGTGAGCGCGTTGAGGCGTTCGGGGCGGTCGAGACGCAGCGTGGCGACGCCGTCCTGCTCGCCGTAGCGGAAGTGCTTGGGGTTCATGCGCGTTCGTTTTCTCTCGCACTCGCGGGCTCTCGCAATCGCGGGCCCGCGCAGGCCCGCGTTTGCAACGGCCCGCGCGGGGCGCACAGGATAGCGAGCGAGCGACGGCGCTCGACGCGAGCCGCGCTGGCGAGGCGCGGACGCGGATTCCGAGGCGCTGCGCACCGATGGTGCGAGCGCAGCTTCGCGCGCGCCGCGGCCAAGTGCGGCCGCCCCGTCGTCCCGCATCGCCAGGCGACACGGTGCGACAGGGCGGCACGCGCCCGGCTCTCGTCTGCGAGCGAGCGGAACGCATCAGGAGTGCGTCCACGCGCCCGAGAGCCGGTCCTCGTCACGAACTCCGCAGGCTCTCCGAACGCAGGTGGATTGCGCGTCGGGCGCCTGATCGGACACGGATTCTCGGGTTTCCGCGCGAGCGAGCCCGAACTTGGCACGGGCGGGCAGACGCTCGCGTCGCGTGCGTTCCGCCGCCATGATGCGCGCATGATCCTCCTCACCGCCTTGCTGCCGCTGCTCGCGTTCCAGGATGCGCAGGCTCCGGTCTCGCGCGTGCCGTCGTGACCCGTGTGACCCGGTGAAGGGCGCGCGGTCCGTGGGACCGCGGATGGAGAACTCGAACGCCGCTGGACCTTCGCGACGCGCTGGATTCCCGGCGCGCCCGTCGATCGCGCCGAGTTGCGCACGACGCTGGCCTACCAGTTCCTGCCGCGGTTCTCGGCGGGCCTCGAGTACAACCCGCTCGCCGACGATGTGGGCTTGATCGCGAACTGGGTCGCGCTGTCGGAGACGGAGGAGCTCCCCGCGCTGATCCTCGGCACGAGCTCCGATCGCATCGGCACGCCGCACGATCGCGCGGTGTACGCGACGTTGAGCAAGGATCTCGAGCACGCACTCGGCGTTCCGGTCGCGCCCTACGCCGGCCTCTCGTACAGCGGCTTCGCCGAGAAGGCGGAGTTCATCGGCGGCGTCTCCGTGCGCTGGAGCGACGAGCTCTCGAGCGTGCACATCTGGGACTCGCACAACCTGCATCACATCGTCGAGTACGCGTTGCCGAACGACCAATCGATCGGACTCGTGCTGGCGGACTTCGACGGCGACTACGAGATCGGGATCACGTACTCGATCGGCTTCTCCATGCCGTGGGAGCGTTGAACGCTCACGGCAGCGCCGCCGTCGCCTCGATCTCGAGGAGAGCGCCCTCCTCGAGCAGGTCGGCGACCTGCACCAGAGCCATCGCGGGATAGACGCGGCCCATCAGGCTCTTCCAGCTCGTTCCGATCGCGCGCGTCGCTTCCATGTATTGGCGCTTGTCGGTGACGTAGATCGTCATGCGCACGATGTGCTCGGGCTTGCCGCCCGCGGCTTCGACGATCGCGACGACGTTGCGCAAGGCCTGCTCGAATTGCGCGGAGAAGCTCGACCCACCGACGATGCGTTGTTCGGCGTCCCAGGCGACCTGCCCGGCGACGAAGAGCAGGCGCGACGAGCCCGTGACGAGCACGCCGTTCGAATAGCCGCTGGGCTTCTTCCAGCCCGCGGGCTGGATCGTGTCGATCTTCAGCGCCAACGCACGGCCTCCATGTTCCGATCCGCTCCGCGTCCGACGAGCTCGGCGATCGCGCCGTTGCGCTCGCCCGCGAGCAGCTCGTCGACCACCTCGGCGACTTCCTCGGGACTCACGAGCGCCCCGCTGGGATTCTGTGCCGCCAGCGCGGCGCGCGCGGCCTCGCTCGTACGCCCCGTGCGCTCGACGATGCGCGCGATCGATTCGGCGGTCATCGGCGAGTCGACGAAGTGCGGGCAGACGAGGTTGAGCGTCACGCCGCTCTTCGCCAGCTCGCGCGCCGCGCTCAGGCTGTAGCCGACGAGCGCGTGCTTGCTCGCGACGTACGCGGCGACGTACGCGTAGGGCTGCAGTCCCGCCGACGACGCGACGTTGACGACGCGGCCGTAGCGGCGCTCGATCATCGCCGGCACGAAGGCCTCGATCATGCGGCGCGGACCGTGGAAGTTGACGTCCATGTGCTGCACGTAGAGATCGCTGCCGCGCTCGCGCCCGGGCGCGCCTTGGCTCAGGAACGGAGCGGAAATGGCGATGCCGGCGTTGTTCACGAGCCAGTCGATCGGCCCGAGCTCGCGCGCGAGCGCGCGCGCCTGCTCGACGGCGCGCTCGATCGATTCCGGCGCCGCGAGGTCGAGCGCGACCGGCCACGCGCGCCCTCCGCGGCCGCGGATCGCGCCCACGACGTCGGCGCAATCGTCCGCACGGCGCGCGCTGACGATCACGCCCGCGCCGCGGAACGCGAGGCGCTCGGCGATCGCGCGCCCGATGCCGCGGCTCGCACCGGTGACGAAGGCGACGCGCGGCGTGCTCACGCGTCGCAGTCTGCCGCGCGAGTGCGCGCCGGTCCAGATCGGCGCGAGCACGGCTCGGCGCGCGGACGACGCTCGACACGCCAAGTGCGGGGATCCGCGTGCGAACGGGCGTCGGCGTGGCTCGCGCGCGGTGCTACGCTGCGCGACTCGTGACCTCCGAGCGCACGCATCCCGAGCAGCAGAAGCTCCCGCCGGCGCGCTGGCCCACGCGCGACGAAGCGCGCGCGAGCCGGCTCTTCTCCCCCATCCGCGTCGGCGCATTCGAGAGCCGCACACGCACGTGGGTGCGGCAATGGTGCCGTGGCGCTCGGTCGAGGATGGCTTCGTCACCGACGACATCCTCGATTGGTACGGACGCTTCGCCGACGGTTTGCCGGGCGTGATCGTGGTCGAGGCGACGGGCATCCGCGACGTTCCGAGCGGTCCGCTGTTGCGCATCGGCGACGATCGATTCGTCGACGGGCTCGCGCGGCTCGTCGCGCGAGTGAAGGAGCGCTCGCAGGGCCGCACGCGACTCCTGATCCAGCTCATCGACTTCCTTTCGATCAAGCGCAGGCCCGTGAAAGAAACCTGGGTGCGGCGCTTCTTCGCTCCGCGCGACGTGCACCGCGAGCGCCTGGCGCGCGTCGAAGGGCAGTCGGACGCCGCTGGAGCTCGACGACGGCGCTGCGCGATGCTCGTCATCCCGCACGAGACTCTGCTCGCGCTGCTCGACGAGCGCGAGGTCGAGGATCTCGAGCGCGGCTATCGCGAGCGCGTCACCGACCTCCATCTCCCCCACGTGCGCGAGCTGCCGCGCGCCTTGCCCGCGCACTTCGCCGCGGCCGCACGTCGCGCGCGCGAGGCGGGCTTCGACGGCGTCGAGCTGCACTACGCGCACGCCTACACGATGGCGTCGTTCCTCTCGCGCCTGAACACGCGCGATGACGGCTACGGCGGCTCGCTCGAGAATCGCGCGCGCCTCGCGCTCGAGGTGCTGCACGCCGTGCGCGCCGCCGTCGGCAGCGATTTCACCGTCGGGTGCCGCTTGCTCGGCGACGAGGTCGTCGCGGGCGGCAGCCGCATCGACGATGCGTGTTTCCACTCCGTCGCGCTCGCGCGCGCGGGCCTCGACTTCGTCTCGGTCTCGAAGGGCGGCAAGTTCGAGGACGCGAAGCAACCCAAGGTGGGACAGGCGATCTATCCCTACACGGGCGCGAGCGGATTGGAGTGCATGCCGACGCGCAAGCTCGACGCGCGCGGTCCGTTCGGCCGCAATCTGCCTCTCTCGCGCGCGATCCGCGACGCGCTGCGCGCCGCGGGTTGCACGACGCCCGTCGTCGGCGCGGGCGGCATCGCGACGTTCGAGCTCGCGGAGAACGCGCTGCGCGCGGGCGACTGCGACCTCGTCGCCGCCGCGCGCCAGTCGCTCGCCGATCCGGACTGGTGGAGGAAGATGGAGCTCGGCCGTGGCGGCGAAGTTCGCCGCTGCATCTTCACCAACTACTGCGAAGGCCTCGATCAGCAGCACGCGCAGGTGACCTGCCAGCTCTGGGACCGCGACTTCGACGCCGCCGACCCCGCCCGCGCCGACGGCTCGATCGCACGCTCGCGCGACAGCAAGCGCCGCCTCGTGCCGCCGCCGTGGAGCGAGTGAACGCCGCGTCGCGCGGCGCGCGCACGTCGGGTATCGTCCGCAACTCGAATCCATGGACGCCGTCTGGACCTCGGTGATCGTCGTGTTCGCGCTCGCGCTCGGCCTCGCGCTGGGTTGGCTGGCGGCGCGCAGCTCGCAGGCGCGCACGCTCGCCGCGTTGCAGCAGGAACAAGCGACGCTGCGCGAGCGCACGCTGGCGCAGGAGCGCGAGCTCGAGCGGCGCGAGCGCGAGGCGCGCGAGCTCGCGCAGCGCGCGGCCGAGCTCGATTCGGCGCGCGACGAGTCGCAGATCGCGCGCGCGCGCGCCGAGGAGCGCGCTCAGCGGCTCGCGGGCCTGGAGACGCGCCTCGCGGAGCGCGAGCGCGAGCTCGCCGGGCTGCGCGCGCAGGTCAACGAGCTCACGGGCAAGCGCGCCGAGCTCGCGCGCTCGCTGGAAGCCGAGCGCGCGTCGGCGAACGAGCGCCTCTCGGCCTTCAACGACGCCGAGAAGAAGCTGCGCGAAGCCTTCCAGTCGCTCGCGGGCGAAGCGCTCAAGCAGAGCAATGCGTCCTTCCTCGAGCTGGCCAAGGCGCGCTTCGACGAGACGCGCGCGCAGGCGCAGGGCGATCTCGAGCTGCGCAAGAAGGAAGTCGAACAGCTCGTGCAGCCCCTGCGCGACACGCTGGGCAAGCTCGACGTGCAGGTCGGCGAGCTCGAGGCGAAGCGCGAGCGCGCGTACGGCACGATCGCCGAGCAGGTGAGCCAGCTCGTCAGCTCGCAGCAGGGACTGCAGCGCGAGACGCAGAATCTCGTGCGCGCGCTGCGCGCTCCCGCCGTGCGCGGACGCTGGGGCGAATTGCAGCTGAAGCGCGTGGTCGAGCTCGCGGGCATGCTCGATCACTGCGATTTCCACGAGCAGCAGAGCAACGACGCCGAGGACGGCCGCCTGCGGCCCGATCTCGTCGTGCACCTGCCGGGTGGCAAGACGATCGTCGTCGACGCGAAGACGACGCTCGCGGCCTACCTCGATTCGCTCGAGGCGACCGACGACGCGACGCGCGAGGCGCTGCTCGTCGATCACGCGCGCCAGGTGCGCACGCAGCTCGTCAAGCTCAGCCAGAAGGCCTATTTCGAGCAGCAGGAGATCTCGCCCGAGTTCGTGGTGCTCTTCCTGCCCGGCGAGACCTTCTTCAGCGCCGCGCTGCAGAAGGATCCGTCGTTGATCGAGGAAGGCGTGATGCAGAACGTGATCCTCGCCACGCCGACGACGTTGATCGCGCTCCTGCGCGCCGTCGCCTATGGCTGGCGCCAGGAGAAGATCGCCGAGAACGCGCAGGCGATCAGCGACGCGGGGCGCGAGCTCTACACCCGCGTGGTCAAGTTCTGCGAGCACATGGAGAAGATGCGCCGCGGGCTGACGGGCGCCGTCGAGGCCTACAACAACGCCGCGGGATCGCTCGAGCGCCGCGTGTTGCCGGCCGCGCGCAAGTTCCGCGAGCTCGGCGCGTCGAGCGCCGACGAGATCGAGACCGCGGGAGTGATCGAGCCGATGGCCCGCAGCCTGCAGCTTCCCGAAGGCGGCGCGAGCGAGCCGCTGGTCGAGCTCTCGCCCGTCGCTCCGCCGCCTGCCCCCGCCGCCCTGCCGCCCGTCAAGGAACCGCGCGCTTCGTGAGGGGTGCGGTGCAGCTCGCGTGAGAGCACCGAGAGCAAGGCGGGTTGCGCGCGGCGCGAAAAGACCGTTACCCGGCTCTCACAGCGCGGCCGCGCGACCCGAATTATCCTGCCCGTCCCCGCTGTTCTCAAACCACAAGGAGTTCAACGATGGCCAAGGCCAAACCTGTTCCCGACGGATACCACACGCTCACCCCGCACCTGATCTGCCGCGACGCCGCGAAGGCGATCGACTTCTACAAGAAGGCCTTCGGCGCGGAGGAGCGCATGCGCATGCCCGATCCCAGCGGCCGCATCATGCACGCCGAGCTGAGCATCGGCGATTCGACGTTCATGCTCGGCGAGGAGAACCCGCAGTGCGGCAATCAGTCGCCGCTGTCGCTCAACGGCTCGCCGGTGTCGCTGCACATCTACGTGCAGGACGTCGACAAGTCCTTCGATCGCGCGGTCAAGGCCGGGGCGAAGGTCAAGATGCCGGTGATGGACATGTTCTGGGGCGATCGCTACGGCCAGGTCAGCGATCCCTTCGGCCACAGCTGGTCGCTCGCGACGCACACGAAGGACCTGACGCCCGAGGAGATGATGAAGGGCGCCAAGGAAGCGTTCGCGGCGATGGCCGCCGGACAGGGCAAGGGCGGGCCGGCCGAGAAGGGCAAGACCGCGAACGCCGACAAGGGCAAGGCCGTGAAGAGCAAGTAGCGCGAGCCGCACGCCGCCCGACGATCACGGCGCGCCGGATTCCCGGCGCGCCGTGTCGTTCTCCGCGCGGAGTGTTCGACTACTTCTTGGCTTCGTCGCTGACCTTGACCGTGAGCTTGATCTTGCCCTCGCGGCGCACGTGCATGCTGAAGGTGCCGCCGTCGCGCCCTTCGCCTTCGTTGTCCATCGTGGTCGAGACCTTGCCCTCGAGATCGAGCGACTCGACGCGCTTCGACTCGAGCGCGTAGGCGAGCGTGCCGTCGAGCGAGATCGAGTACGAGTTGCCGAAGAAGGCCGCGAGCTCGGGCTCGAGCATGCGCGGGCGGCGCTCGCCACGCTGCGGCATCTCCATCTCGCCGCTCGCTTCGAGCGAGAGCTCGATGATCGCGCACTTCTGTCCGTCGACGTCCTCGCTGGCCGACTTGAGCTTGGCCTTGCCCTTCCATTCGGCGCGCGCGAGCAGACCGACGTCCGATCCGCCGCCGCCCATGCGTCCGCCGCCGCGGCGACGGCCGCCGTCGCCGCTGCCCTCTTCGCGCGGCGGCGCGGGGAAGAGGCCGCGGTGCGCGTCGGCGCGCAGCAGCGCGTTGACCTGTTCCTTCGAGAGCTCCCAGCTCGCTCCGACTTCGACTTCGCTCTCGGGCAACGCCGCGTCGAGGAAGCGCTCGAGGCGCTGGTGCTCGAAGGCCTTGTCGTCGTCGGGCTTGCTGCCCTCGACGACCTCGGCCGCGACCTTGTCGCCGTCGGCGGTGAGCTGCACCGTCACGCCCTCGATCGGGCTCTCGATGTCCGAGTCGCGCGTCTCCTCGCCGAAGCTCATGCTGCGCTTGCCGCCGAGCTTCTCGAACGTGCGCTTGACCTTCGTCGGCTTGCCCTTCTCGGCCTCGACGACGTGATCGACGTGCACCTCGGTGCTCTCGAACGAGCTGCCGCCGCCGCCGCCCGGGCGCTCGACGGGTTCGCCGTTGCGCTCCATCTTCATCTCCGTCGTCTCCATCGAGATCGACGTCGAGATCTCGACGCGCGTGGATTGCTCGGCCTTGTACTGGGGGGCGAGCGTGAGGCCGCCGGCGACGAACACGGCCGGAGCGAGAAGGCTGACGATGAGCTTCATGGAATGGGTTTCCTCGGAACGCGCGGGTCGCGCGTGACCGCGGATTCTAACCCCCGCTCACTCTCGAAGTGTCGCGCCGACTCGCCGGAGCACGCTCGTGCGACGCGCCCATCGTCCGGGCTTCAGTGAGGCTTCAGAGACGGCCCTGGTGCTCGATCTCGAGCAGGCGTCCGCGTGCATCGAGCAGCATGCTGAGCGTGCTCTGCGCTCCGTCCGAGCGTTCGAAGACCACGAGCACGCCCGCGTCGCTGCGCTCGACGTCGACCAGACTCCAGTGCTCTTGCGCGCCGAAGTAGCGCGCGTTCGCCTCGATGACGTTGCGCGCGAAGAGCTCGACCACGCGGCGCGAGTCCGCTCGACGACCGAAAGCGCGCTCGATGCTCGGTCCGACGATCGAACGGTAGGAGCGCGACCACGAGCCGTCGGCGCCGGTCTCGAACACCAGGACACAACGCGAGAGCCCGAAGAGCTCCGCCGGATCGCTCGAGAGCGCGTGCGGGCAGGTGCGATGGCACTTGCAGACGTCGATGCACGGATCGCAGTCGTCGCTGCAGTAGCTCACCTGGCACGTGCCGCCCGAGAAGAGCCCGAGCGCGAGCACTGCGCCCGCGAAGAGACGAAGCATCGTGTTGCGGTCGATCGTGCGCTGCGCGAGGTTCATCGGCGCCTCCCCGTGACCTGAGCCTAGTGCACGCTAGCGTCCCGAATCAGGAGTTCGCACCAGAATTCAAGCCGCCTGCGACGCCCTGGCTGCGTTGCGGTTCCTCCGAGGGTCACAACGAACCCGCGTCGTCACCGCGCCTTGCCAGGACGCCGCATTCAGCTC
>JBGATX010000138.1:0-14703 GCA_044228975.1 Planctomycetota bacterium
CTCGGCGCGATCGTGTCGCCGACGGACACGGTCGCCGTGCAGGCCGTGATCGAGCGCCTGCGGATCCCACGGCGCATGACGGCGATCCTCGGCGGCGAGAGCCTCGTCAACGACGCGACCGGTCTCGTCGGCGTGCAGATCGGCGTCGCGCTGCTGCTCAGCGGTGCCGTCGAGGCGCGCACCGTGCTCTCGACCTTCGCCTGGGTCGCCGGCGGCGGCGTGCTCATCGGCATCGCGGCGGGCGGACTCTTCACGCTGCTCAATCGTTTCGTCAGCGGCTCGCAACCGCTCTTCACGCTCTCGCTGCTCGCGCCCTACATCGCGTTCGCGACGGCGCACAAGCTCGAGACCTCCGGCGTGCTCGCCGTCGTGACCTCGGGCTTCATCGTGTCGTGGAACATCCACACGGTGCCGCCGCACGCGCGCCTGGGTCTGTACGCGACGTGGGAGCTCGTGATCTTCGTGCTCAACGCGCTGTGCTTCGTCTTCATCGGCCTCGAAGCGCCGCACGTGCTGCAGGCCCCGGGTCTCGGCGATCGGCCGCACATCGTCCTGAGCGGCCTGCTGATCGCCGTCGCCGTGATCGTCGTGCGCATGGCGTGGATGTTCCCGGCGGCGTACGTGCCGCTCTACCTGATGCCGCGCCTGCGCCAGCGCGAAGGCGGCTATCCGAAGTGGCGCGGCGTGCTCGTCACGGGCTGGTGCGGCGTGCGCGGCGTCGTGTCACTCGCGGCGGCCTTGTCGCTGCCGGCGACGCTCGCTGACGGCAGCCCGTTCCCCGGCCGAGCGCCGATCCTCTTCATCGCGCTGTGCGTGATCCTCGTGACGCTCTTCGTGCAAGGCACGACGTTGCAACCGCTCGTGCGCGCCCTGGGCCTGCGCGAGGACGAGGACGACGCCACCGACGTGCGTTCGGCGCGCGAGGCGCTGCTCGCGGCCGGCATCGCGCGCCTCGACGCCTTCTGCTCCGAGCACAGCTGTCCGATCTCGGTCCACCACTGGCGCAGCTCGATGAAGGACGAGCTCGCTTCGTTGCGCGACGAGGACGACGACCGGCGCCGCGCGGCGGGCGCGCGCATGGCGATCCAGCACGACGTGCGCGGCGCCGTGCTCAGCGCGCAATCGAACGAGCTGCTCAAGCTGCGCGACAGCGGCGCGATCAACGATCGCACGTACCTGCAGCTGCAGCTCGACCTCGATCGCGAGCACGCGGCGCACGAACATCACGAAGCGAGCGCGGGTTGAGCGCTCAGCCTCGCTCGGCGAGCAAAGTGCGCACGCGCTCGATGCACTCGCCGAGACCCAGGCGGGACGTGTCGATCGTGAGCGCGGCGTCGAGCGGTTCGCGCTCGCGTTCGAGCTGCTCGTAGCGCTCGAAGGTTCGATCGCGAGCGAGATGCGTCGCCTGGCGCACATCGTTCGCCAGGCGCTCGCGCACCGCGTCGCGCGAGGCGATGCACTCGACGAGCACGACCCGCGCGCCGAGGCGCCGGGCGAGCGCGTGGAGCTCCTCCACCTGGTAGCTCCGCGAGTACGTGCGCCCGTCGAGCACGACGTGCGTCGCGCTCCCGCGCACCGCGACGTGCTCGGCCGCGCTGTAGAGCACGCCGACACAGAAGTCGTCTTGAACGCGCGAGTACTCGACGTGCTTCGGCCCGAACAGCGCCTCGCGCACGCGGTCCTTGTCGAAGAGCGGCGCGCGCAGGAGCGCCGCGACCTCGCGCGCGATCGTGCTCTTGCCCGTGCCGGGCAGGCCGGCCATCACGATCAGGGTGAGCGCGCTCATGGGCGCGCGAGGATCGTCGAAGCCCGGTTGCGATGCCAGCGGCGCGCTTTCGAGGACGTTCCGCGCTCCTGTGTCGATTCGCCGCCTGCGCCGGGAGAGAATCCGGCCCTCCCCTACTGGACGCTCGCACATGAACGAAGCCCCCCGCTCGAAGGATCAGGTGATCCCGGACGTCTTCATCGACGCCACACCCGAGGACACGGAACGGCTCACTGCGTTGATCGACGGATTGAGGGCGCTCGGGCTCAACGTCGAGCACTTCGACGACGGTCTGCTCGCGCACGGTCCGCGCGCGGAACTGGCGAGGAGCCGAATCCGGCTCGGACGTGTAGTGCTCGCCCCGCTACGGGCGCTCCAGACGGGATTGGGAGGTGTGGATTGGGCACGCCACACCTTCGTGACATCGCCAGCCACGATCTTCGGGCTCCGCTTCGAGGAGACCGACGTCATCCCGGACATCCGACTCACGGGCGTCTTGGAACTGCGCACACGTGCCGATCTCGACCAAGCGCTCTCAACCATCGCGACGATCACGAGCGCCGCAACCAGGTCGAGTGCGTCCACGAGAGCGAGTGGGGGCTCTCCAGCATCCTCCAGCGCCATGCCGAACAACCCCGCGCCGCGTCCGCGCGCCGATGCGGGCGCACTGAGACTGCAGCTAGGGAACGAAACGGGCCAGGAGGAGTGGCCCGTCGCTCCCGCCCTGCGCGATGTGCTCCAATCGGCGGCGCGCTTCTGGCCGAGCACGACGAAGGAGCCGGAGCGCTTCACGCTCTCCTTCAAGACGCTCCTGCTCTCGCTCTTCAACACGGCCGAACGCTGGTCGATCTGGGCACGCGAGACCGGCGCGCGCACCGGCTTCCGCGCCGAGCGCGTATTCGACGAGCAGGGATTGACGCGCGACGAGATCGCCGAGCGAGTGCAACGGCCGCTCAACGAGGCCGAGACCTCGGCACGCTTCGCCGCGACAACTTCCGCCGCCGCGATCCTGCGCTCCGCGCGCGAGCACGCACACCGCACGGAATCGGAGCTCGATGTCCAGCACGTGCTCGCAGCCGTCATCCACGATCCCGCGGGACACGAGGCCGAGCTCGCGCGCTGGGGATTCAAGCCCGCGGCGTGGTCCGCCGCTCTCGCCGAAGAAGTCGCGTCGCGCGTGCCGCAGCAGGCCGGATACTTCGCCCGGCTGCACGCCGAGCGCTTTCCCGCTCGCACCGGCGACGCGCAAAAGGTCCTGCATCCCGATCGTCGGCTCGAATCCTGGGAGATGACGTTCTGGAGCGAGGCCCACGCCGAGCTCCGCGACGCGCTCGCGCTCGCCGCCGGATTCGCTGCGCAATCCAAGGCGAACACGGCGCTCACTCCGCTGCACCTGCTCGCCGGGATCCTGGGCCGTGGACCGGCGAACGTGCTGGCGCAAGCGTGGATCAAGATCGCGCCACCGAAAGCGGAGCACGCGTCCTTGCACTCGGCGCAAGCCGCGCTCGCGTCGCTCGGTCTGCCGACGACGCCGCCGGCTCCCGCGCAGCTCGATCAGCTGCCCGAGCTCGACGCCAGCGCGCGCGCGACGATCCAGGCGGCGCATCGACCCGTCAGCCAGGGTCGCGGCGGCACGTCCGTGATGGACGTGTTCATCGCCCTGTGCACGCCGGGCGACGACGGCGAGGCGGCGATCGATGCGATCCTGCGCGCGCGGGAGATCGATCCGGACTTCGCGCTCGAGCGCCTGTGCGCCGATCCCGGTCTCGGGAGCCATGCGGACGCGCTGCGCGCGCTGCTCGATCGCCGCCGCGCCGCGATCGCGTGGATCCGGCCGGAGATCGGCAACGACCGCGTCGACGGTGCGGTGCCCTTCGAGCGCGACATGCTCGACGTCGGGCCGGCGGCAAAGCGCTTCGCCAAGCTGCTCGCCGACGTCCACGTGAAACCGCCCATCGCCGTCGGTCTGTTCGGCAACTGGGGCTCGGGCAAGACCTTCTTCATGGGGCTCATGCGCTCGCACGTGAAGGAGCTCATGGAGATGCGGTCGACGCGCTACGCGCGACGCGTGGTCCAGATCGAGTTCAACGCCTGGCACTACCACGACACGAACCTGTGGGCGAGCCTGGCGATCCACATCTTCGATCGCCTCGCGCACGCGCTGAGCGAGACGAGCGAGACGTCGATCGAGACCACGCGCCGCCAGCTCCACGAACGAATGAGCTCGAGTGTCGCCCATCGCAATGAAGCGCAGGCGCAGCGCGATGCCGCGCTGGGCCGACGCACGATCGCGACGCAGCTGCTGGAGACGAAGCGCCGCCAGCGCGACGAGGCCGTGCGCAGCAGCATTTCGCGGCGCATCTCGATCGCCTGGGACGCGCTGCGCAACGGCAAGACGTTCGAGCCGTTGCGCAAGGCCTCGGACGACCTCGCCGAGCAGTTCGGCGTCGTGAGGCTCGGCGAGTCCGTCGAGAGCGTGCACGCGCTGCGCGCCGACATCGAGAAGACGCGCGCTCACGCGTTCGGCCTGTTCACCGCGATCGGGCATCGCTTCAAGGGGACGCGCAGCGTTTCGACGATCACGTTCCTGCTCGGCGTCGTCCTGCTCGCGCTGGCGCTCGGCTGGGGCACCGAGCGCGTCTTCGAGCGCCTCCAGATGCTCGCGCCGCGCTATTCCGGCACGGTGATCGAGGTCGCGACGATGCTCTCGGTCGTCGTCGCGTGGTGCGGACGGCGCGTGCGCCAGCTCCAGTCGGGGCTCGACATGCTCGGCGCGCTCGAGGCCGACCTCGTCGCCGCGGGGAATCGCGTCGACGCGAGCAAGAACGAGCCGCTGCGGCTGCTCGAGCAGCAGATCGCGACGCTCGACAAGGAGATCCTCGATGCCGACGGCAAGATCGCCGCGGCGGATCAGGAGATCGCGCAGGCGCAGGCGGAGATCGATCGCATCAATCGCGGCGGGCTCGTGTACGACTTCCTCCAGCAACGGCGCACCTCGGCGACCTACGTCGGCCAGCTCGGCCTCGTCTCGACGATCCGCCAGGACCTGCAGGATCTCGACCTGCTGCTCGAGGACTTCGCCAAGAACGCCAAGGACGACGCGCCCGCGATCGACCGCATCCTGCTCTACATCGACGACCTCGATCGTTGCCATCCCGACAAGGTGCTCGAGGTGCTGCAGGCCGTGCATCTCCTGCTCACCTTCGATCTGTTCAACGTCGTCGTCGGCGTCGACGCGCGCTGGCTCGAGCGCTCGCTGCGCCGGCAGTACGAGCAGAAGCTCGGCGGTCGCGGTCTCGCGGCCGACGGTTTCAGCCCGCAGGACTACCTGGAGAAGATCTTCCAGATCCCGTTCGCGCTCGGCGGCATGGACTCCAAGGGCTTCAAGAAGTTCGTCGGCGACATGGTCGAGACGCGTACGGAGTGGGCGCAACGCAAGGAGCGGGAAGAGAAGGAAGCGCTCGAGCAGAAGGAGAAGGACGCGCAGGCTGCGCGCGCTGCAGCCGCGCAACCGAAGCCGGCGGAGAAGGAGAGCGCGACGCCGGCCGACACGAAGTCCGAGGCGGAGACGGCGCGTCCGAAGGAGACGTCGGGCACCGAGCCCTCGCCGTCGAAGACGACTCCGACGGTCGCCGCCGCCGCGAACGCGGCCGCGAAACCCGAGACGAAGGAGCCCCCGCAGTACCTCGAGGATCACGAGCTGGCCTTCATCGACGCATTGCATCCGTTCATCGATCGTCCGCGTCTCGCGAAGCGCTTCGTGAACATCTACAAGCTGCTGCGCGTCACCGCCGACGACGAAGGCGGCGGCGCGACGTTCTCGCGCCCCGCCGTGTCGGAGGAGTACCGCGCGGCGTTGATCCTGCTCGCGATCCACATCGGACATCACGGGCTCTCGACGAAGCTCGTGCCCGAGATCCTGCGCGCCGACGCCGAGGCGACCTGGTCGAGCGTGCTCGACGATCTCGGCGACCCCAAGCGCGCGGGCGCGCGCCTGTCGAACGACGAGCGCCAGGCTCTCGCGCTCGTGCGCGCGAAGCTCGCGCGCCTCGACGTTCCCGTTCCCGACGGGCTCGCGGCGTACCGCCACTGGGCGAAACGCGTCCTGTGCTATTCGTTCGAGCCGCTGCGCCTCGGAGCGACGCCCGCCGACCTGCCGCTCTCCGCGCCGCAGCGCGCTCCGCTCGTCGAAAAGGCCACCCGACGGGCCTGATCCGCAGGCGAGATCAATCGCGCAGCCGCCGCGTCACGTCGACGACGCGCGCGGCGAACTTGGCGACGCGCCCGGCGAGCGCGGCGTCGACGAGCTTGCCGTCGGGAGTGAACGCCTCGTTGGCCTTGGCGAGCGTGACCTGCTCGGGCACGACGAAGACGTTCAATTGCGTGAGCACGCGACGCGTCGTGATCAGCCCGCGCACGCCGCCGAACGGGCCGGGCGAAGCCGCGAGCAGCCCGCACACGCGGTCCTTGAAGCACGCGAGCGGCGTCTCGCCCGGCTGCTGGCGCGAGGCCCAGTCGATCGCGTTCTTCAGCGCGCCGCTGATCGAGCTGTTGTACTCGGGCGCGGAGATCAGGAAGCCGTCGCTCTGCTGCAAGAGCGCGCGGAAGCGCTTCACACCCTCGGGCAGGCCTTGCTCTCGCTCGAGGTCCTCGTCGTAGACGGGCATCGGGAAATCGCGCAGCGCGACGAGCTCGACCTCCGCTCCCGCGTCGCGCGCGCACTGCGCGGCGAGCGCGACGAGGCGCTGATTGAACGATTCACGGCGCAACGCGCCGCCGAAGGCGACCAGGCGAGGAGTCCGGTTCATGCGCCAAGGTGTATCCGCGTGAGCGAGCGCTGAACAGGGCGAGCGCAGTGCGCTCGACGTTCTCCCCTTCGGCGTTCCCCCCTTCGGCGTTCCATCGGAACCGCGCGCGCTCGCGCGGGTTCAAGCGCTCCACCTGCGAGGTCGCACCATGATCGGCGTTCTCTTCCTCACCTTCTCGTTGGCGCATGCGGCCGGTGACGATACGCACCGCCTCGTCGCGACACTCCCGGCCGAACTTGCGAGTGACGACGCCCTCATGCGCGCGCAAAGCGGCTTGAGCACGGCGTTGGCGGCGAAGGGAATCGCGTGCGAGCTCGAAAACGTCGCGCAGGACGACCCGCATGCGGGCTCGCTGCGCGTGATCCTCGACGCGGCCGCGGGCGATCTCGGCTCCGACGGCTTTCACATCGTCGCGCAGGCGTCGCGGCCCGCGACGATCGAGCTGCGCGCGCGCGAGGCCCGCGGCGCGATCTACGCCGTGAACGAGCTCGCGCGGCTCGTGCGACTGCAGCGCTGGTGCCCCGGCGACGCGCTCGAGCTGCAACGCGTTCCAGCCTTCGATTTCCGCCTGTGCAGCCTGCACGACAATCCCGGCGCGGCGCGCTTCGCAACGCACTGGCGCGATCCGAAGGTCGTGCTCGACGCGGGCTTCAACGGGATGATCGTGCACGGGCTCGCGGGGCTCTGCACGTACGACGACTACGACAAGCGTCTCTATCCGCCAGGAAGCGCCGAACGCGAGACCGTGCTCGCCGATCGCCGGCGCGTGAAGCGCTTGATCGCCGAAGCCAAGCGCAACCACTTGATGGTCTTCTTGAACGGCGACGAGCTGTGCGTGCCGAAGAGCGCGCTCGAGCTCTACGGCGACGAGATCCTCGCTCCGAATGCCGCTCCAGGACGTTTCCTGCTCTCGCCGAGCAAGCCGCGCGTGCACGCGCTCCTCCGCGCGACCTTCGAGGAGCTGATGCAGCGCTTCCCCGAGGTCGACGGCTTCCAGGTGCGCACGGGCGAGGTCTACACGCAGTCGGAGCCGACGCTCTTCGGCCACACGCCGACGAAAGGCATCGATCCGACCTGCGCCGACTGGACGCACGAGCAGAAGATGCGCGCGCTCGTCGACACGATCACGCAGGTCGTGTGCGTCGAACACGGCAAGCGCTTCAACCTGCGCATGTGGGGCTACTACAACTCGGCGCACTCGATCCCGGAGAAGTGGCACGCGTTCAGCGACGAGCTCGTGCCCAATCCGCTGCGCACGTTCTCGTTCAAGCACGTGAAGACGGACTACTGGCGCTGGAATCCGATCAACCCGAACTTCGGCGAGGGTCGCCACGCGCAGTGGGCGGAGTTCCAGATGGCGCGCGAGTACGAAGGCAAGGGAGCGTTCCCCAATTACCTCGGCCGCTACTTCGCCGAAGGTCCAACGGAGATCGCGCCGAGCGGCGGATTGAAGCGCTTGCACGAGCTCGGCGTGCGCGGCGCGTGGTGCTGGGCGCGCGGTGGCGGCTGGGAAGGTCCGTTCCCCGCGAGCGAGGACTGGATCGATCTCAACGTGCACGCGTTCGCGCGCCTCTTGTGGAACCCCAGCGAGGATCCCTGGCGCATCGCGCGCGAGTGGTGCGCGCTCGAGTTCGGCGTCGCGCCCGACTCGAAGGTCGCGGATCGTTTCGTCGAGGTGCAGCAGATCTCCGAGGATGCGGTGCTGACCTCGCGCTACCTCGGCACGCTGATCTCGATGGGCGTCTTGCGCCAGGGCAGCGGCTGGACGCCCGATGGCAACTGGTCGCGCGACGACCAGATCGGCATCGCGCACGAGCATCCGCCGGCGCACATGCTGTACGAGCTCTTGAAGACCGACGACAAGCTCCACGAAGCGATCGAGGAGCGCGAGCGCGGGTTGATGCTGTGGCGCAAGCTCGTCGATCACTTCGATGCGCTCGTGCGCGAAGCGGGTGACGTGCCGCGTTGGCGCGAGCTCTACCACACGGCGCTGTACGGCAAGGCGCTGTGGGACACGACCAATCACACGTTCATCGCCGGATTGAAGATCTATGCCGCGGAGGACCGTCGCGGCGGCGACGACATCCTGCGGGACGCACGTGAGCACCTCACGGCGGCGGAGAAGTCGTGGGACGAGTTCCTGCTGACGTGCACGTTCCGCGGCGTCGCCACGCCGTACCGCGAACTCGGCTTCAGCAACGAATGGATCGAGCTCGAGAAGCGCATCGCGGCGCTCGGCGACGCCTCGCCGACCGCGCCGCGCTGACCCTCACGGGATCTCGACGCTCGCCACCGGCAGGAACGAGCGATCGAAGCGCTCGACGAACTCGCGCAGGAGCACGCGCGCGTCGGCGTGCACGCGGCGCTCGAACTTCTTGCCGTTCCAGGTCACGACCACGGGTCTCGCGGGATCGAACATCTCGCGCGTGAG
Organism: Planctomycetota bacterium; assembly: GCA_044228975.1. Classification (GTDB taxonomy): domain Bacteria; phylum Planctomycetota; class UBA1135; order UBA1135; genus JADJNY01. The sequence goes on from JBGATX010000138.1 coordinate 9,005, forward strand.
CTGCAGTCGAAAGCCGAGCACGAGCGTGCTCGTCGCCGTGAAGCTGCCGGGCGCTTCCTGCGTGAGCTCGAGGCGCGCCGTGTGCTTCTCCATCTCGCCCTCGAGCCACAGACGTCGCGCGTGCTCGTCCATTCCGTTCCACGTCTTGGCGTCGATGCTCGGGCGCAGATCCTCGACGACGTCCTTGTGCAACGCCGTGATCTCGCCCCAGGACGCGCGCGCCTCGGACTTCTCGCACGCACTGCGCACGATGTGCTTGGGGCTGCGGTCGCGTTTCGCGGAGCCCAGCCACTCCTTCCAATCGACGGCCTCGAAGCGGAACGAATGGCCGAGCTCCGCGAACTCGATCAGCTTCGCGTCGCGCGCTTTCCAGGTCTCGAGCCGCTGAAACGCGATGTGCAGGTTCTCGAGCACCGCCGGATCGTCCTTCGAGCCCTGCAAGTCGCGGATCGGGAGCGTGACGACGTTCTCGAGGAAGCGCAGGTTGTTCTGGCCGTGCGTGAGGTTGAAACGCGGAGAGCCGATCATCGGCGCGATCGCCGCGAAACGATCGGGAGCGCGCAAGGCGAGGTCCCACGCGAGATGTCCTCCGCGCGAGATACCGGTGGCGAACACGCGCTCCTCGTCGACGTCGAAGCGCCGCCGCATCCAGCGCAACGCCGCGAAGGCCGCCGCGCGCTCGCGATCGCTGAACGCGTAGCCCTCGTTCGGCCCGGCTTCGCTCGGCGCGAGCACGAGCATCCCAAGTTGCTCGGCCGTGTGCCGCCACATCGGCTCGACGTCGGCACCGCTGCCGCCGGTGCCGTGGAACGCGAGCAGGAGCGGCGCCGGGTGCGTCGTGTCCAAGCTCTTCGGCACGTAGTAGCAGAGCTCGGTCTCCTCGGTCTTGCCGAGCACGTCGAGCGACGCGTGCTCCACATGCGTGCCCGCTTCGACAGCGGCGAACGAGCCGAACTCGCGTGCGAGCTCGAGCCACGTGTCGATCGTCACGTCCTTTCGATTCGCGAGCGCGTTCGCCGCGTCGCGTCGCGCCGCCGGCGTTCTCGCGTCGACCGCGGCGACGAGCGCGGAGCGCGGATCCTCGCTCGCTGGCGCCTGCAGTGCCGCCGCGACGACCGCGAGCAGTGCGTGTGCGAGCTCGAGCGCCGATGACACGCGGCCCAGCGTCGCCGCTCCTTCGTCCGGCGACAAGTCCGCGATCGCGTTCCATCGACGGACAGCGCACGCCTGCGTGCGAACACGAGACGGTCCTGGGCCGAATCGAGCGGCTCCCCTCGCGACGACCCGTCGATGTGTGGAGACCGTTCGCGTGCCGTGAGGAGGTTCGGCGCGTGGGTGTACGTCGATCAGCGAATCGCCGCGTGTCGACGGCCGAGCCTCACGTCCCCCGCTCGAATCCCCGCCGTTTCGACGATGCGCACCTCGCCCGCGTGTTCAGGCGGGCGCTCGACCGCATCGACGAGCGTGCGCACCATGTCGGCGAGCTTCACCAGACCGAGACGTTCCGCGGACGCGCGCGTGGAAGGCAGTCGGTCGAGCAGCGCATACATCGGCGCCAGCAAGAGCGGCCAGCGATGCCCCGGCCCGAGGACATACCACGGCCGCACGAACGTCGCGCGCAGACCCGAGCTCGCGATCGCCGCCTCGCACTCGGCTCGCACCGTGACGTACGCGCGCATCACGGGCGCGGGTTGAGCGACGCTCAGGTAGACGAAGTGCTCCACGCCGCGCTCGCGCGCCGCGTCGAGCGCCGCCAGCGCGGACGTGCGATCGATCGCGCGGAAGAGCTCCTTCTTCCACGGCGCCGGCTTGCGCGCGCCGACGAGCTGTACGAGCGTGTCGCATCCCGGGAGATGCTCCGCGATCGAACGCGGGTCGAGCGCGTTCCCGCGGACCACCTCGACTTCGTGCGGCAATCCCGCGCGCGCGAAATCGCGCACGAGCGCGCGCACGCGATGTCCGCGTTCGACGAGGGCCGCGCAGAGCGCGCGACCGAGGTAGCCGCTCGCACCGGTGACGAACACGTGCCGGGTGCGGCGCATTCGAGGGTCGTGCTCCAACGTCGCGGACATGGTTGCAGAAGGTACGCCGCCTGGGCCGCGTGCGGATGGTCCCCGCGGGGCGCGCGGAGACGGATCAGAGCGTGATCAGGGCCCAGGAGCTCCAGCTCGACGAGCCTCCGACGTTCTGCGCTCGTACGCGGTAGCGCCACTCTCCGTGCGGAATCGGATCCGGGATCGAGAGCACGTTCGCCGGCGGCTTGGCAACCGTCGTCGTCTGCAACCAGGCCGCGCCGACGCGTCGCTCACGCTGCAGCTCGAAGTTCGCCTCGAAGTCGGAGTTGTCGGTCCAGCGCACGTTCGCCACCGGTCCGGCGCGCGTCACGGCGATGCCGTTCGGCGCCGAGGGCAGGACGACGAGGTCCACGCTCCACGGCGAGCTCGCGCCGCACGACGTGGCTTGCACGCGGTAGCGGAACGAACCGCTGCCGGGGAGATCGAAGAGCCGTCCCGACGACGGGCTCTGACTCGCGACGGTCGCGACGTTCGACCAGATCGAGCCGCTCCATCGATCGCGTTCGACGCGCGCGCCGGAACCCGCGGCCGCGCCGTCGGTCCAGGCCACGGCGACGACGCCCTTGCGCACCTCGGACGCACTGAAGTTCGCCGGTGCGCTGGGCGCGGTCGCGGGCCGGTACTCCCACGTCTCCGCGCTCGGACCGGCGGCGGTCACGCCGCCGAAGAGCACCGTGCGATCGCGGAAGCTGTCGTACGCCATGGTCGCGCTGCGCCGGCCGCCGGGGCCGACCGTCGTCCTGGGAACCGGCGCGACTCCGATCGACTCGTAGGTCGTTCCATCGAGCCCGTCGTCATGGTCGAAGCCACCGAAGAGCACGAGGCGCTGGTGCAGCGAGTCGTAGGACATCGCGGACTCGCGACGCGGGAACAGCGCGCACGAGTACAGCAGGCTCCAGCCCGACGTGTTGAGTCTCCAGAGCTCGCCGTTGCTGTCGCCGCCGTCCGTGCCGCCGAAAAGGAGCGTGCGACCGGAGGTCGTGGTGCGGCACATCGAATGGAAGGCGCGCGGGCCCGGGCTCGTCGACGTGGAGTGCGCGCTCCACATCGATCCGTCCCAATTCCACGTGTCTCCGAGGATCACGCCGTTCGAATCGATGCCGCCGTACATCACGCACCTCGACGTCGGCACGTGGAACGCGACCGCGTGCGCCCAGCGCGGCGGCGCGCCGGTGCTCGAGGCGAGCGTCCAGCTCGTCCCATCCCACTCCCACGTGTCGCCGAAGACCGTCGTCGCGTCCTTGCCTCCGAAGAGCACCGCGCGCGAACGGATCGGATCGTAGGCGAGCGCCTGCCCCGTGCGCGGCGAGGGCCCGCTCGTCGACACGAGCGCCCACGCGAGCCCGTTCCACTCCCACGTCTGTCCGTCGACGAACAGCACGCAGACCGCGTGCGCGGCGTCGAAGACGATCGAGGGCGTCTCGCCCGCCGGCGGCCCGCTCGTCGCGCCGCGCGTCCAGGCGTCCGGACACTGCGCGCGCGCGCCTTGCGCCAGCACGAGCGAACCGATGGTGATTCGAAGAGCGATTCGAACTGCGAGCTGACGCTTCATCCGACTCCTCCGAGGCGGGACGGGATTCCCCGCCCGCATGCTCGACCATTCAGCAGTCGGTGTCCAATTCCACCAGCGATCACCGCGAACAGCCTACGTCCGCGACACGACGCGACGCGACCGCGACGTCGGGCTACAGTACCGAGCGTCTCTCGGCCGTCGCGCGTCGCGCCAGTCACCGGAGGGAGAAAGGACCGATCGCCGTGCTCCGTCTCGTTCTCTGCCTGTTCGTCCTCGCTTCGACGGCGATCGCCACGCAGCAAGCGAAGCCGGCGATCGCTCCGCAGGTGCGCACGCGCATCGACTATCGCGCGCGGCCCTTCGTCGATCTGCACTTCTGGGTGCGCACGCTCGCGTCGCGCACCGACGCGCCGCCGGAGCTCGCCGGGCTGCAGCACGCGGTCGACACGGCCCGCGCTCTCGACGCCGACTTCCGCACGCCCCTCGCCTGGAGCGTGATCGAAGGCGCTGTCGGCACCTTTGCGACCGCGCACGATGCGGTCGAGGGCTTCAAGCAGCTGCCGGAGAGCTTCAGCCTGCCCGGCGGCGGCAAGCCGATCGAGCTGCGCAAGCACGCGCTCGAACTCGCCGAGGCGCTCGCCGCGCTCGAACCCGCGTTCCTCGAGAGGATCTGGCCCGAACACTTGCGCGCGATCGACGCCGCGAACGCGACGTTCGGCGAGCTGCTCACGCCCAAGGAATCGGTGGCCCTCGAGTTCCTGACGAAGAGCCTCGGCTTCACCGACGACGGACAATTGCTGCCGGTCTTCCTCGTCTTCCAGGCGCCGGCGCCCGGCGCGATCACGCATCGCGACGAGAAGGAGCGCGGCGTGTGCTTCGTCGGCGTCGACGGACTGTCGGGCAGCCTGCTCGTCGAGACGCTGCTGCACGAGCTCACACACGCGTTCGACGTCAACGACAAGGGCGAGAGCGTGCTCGCGCGCCTGCGCAAGCATCTCGAGGCGAAGGGCATCTCGCGCCGCGACCGCGCGTGGCGCGACGTGCCGCACACGTTGATGTTCGTGCAGGCCGGCGAGACGGTGCGGCGCGTGCTCGCGCCGGCGCACGTGCACTACGGCGAGTCGCAGGGCTACTACAAGAAGGTGGCGGCGGTCGCGGAGCTCGAGTTGCCGGTCTGGAAGGCGCACCTCGACGGCCAGAAGACGCTCGAACAGGCGCTCGAGGAGATCGTCGCCGGGGCGGCGGCTCCCGCGCGCGCGAAGTGAGCTCGACGAGCTCCCGCGTTTCGATTCGACCACGGAGACTCACCGATGATCGCCTTCGCGCTCTTGCTCTCGCTCACGCTCCAGACACCTCCCGCGCCGCACGACGTCGACGTGCCGGCGGATGCGCACGAACCGGAGCTCGCCGTCGGCGACGACGGAGTCGTCGCTCTCGCGTGCGCGACGAAGAGCGTCGTGCACGTGCTGCTCTCGAAGGACCGCGGCGCGAGCTTCGAATCGACAGCGCAAGTCGGCGTCGGTGGCGTGCTCTCCGTCGGACAACGGCGTGGACCGAAGATCGCGCTGGCGGGCGAGCGCGTGTGCGTCACGGTCATCGGCGGAGATCAGGGCGGCGGCAAGGACGGCGACGTGCTCGCATTCACGCGCGCGGTGAACGGCGGCGCGTGGCCGAAGAGCGTGCGCGTCAACTCGGTCGCGGGCAGCGCGCGAGAAGGACTGCACGCGCTCGCGTCGGGGCCGAAGAACGAGCTCTTCTGCGCCTGGATCGACCTGCGCGCGAGCGAGCCGGAGGTGATGGGCGCGCTCTCGACCGACGGCGGCGTGACGTGGGGCGAGAATCGGCGCATCTCCGCGCCCGCGGGCTCGAAACTCTGCCCGTGCTGCTCCCCGTCCCTCGCGATCGATCGCGACGGCACCGTGTACGCGACGTGGCGCAGCGAAGAAGATGGAGCGCGCGACCTCGTGCTCGCGCAGAGCCGCGACGCATTCGCGACGCCCCCCACGAACGCGGCGAAGCTCGGCCGCGCGACCTGGAAGATCGAGATGTGCCCGATGGACGGCGGCAGCGTGCGCGCGGCGGGCGACGACGTGCTCGCGATCTGGCGCAGC
>JBGATX010000139.1:0-14507 GCA_044228975.1 Planctomycetota bacterium
CGCGACATCGGCGAATCGGTGAGAAAGATGCCGTGTACCGTATGAACCGCGACGTCGGCGAATCGGTGAGGAAGATCCGTGTACCGTACTAGGGCCGGCGTGCGTGGTGCTGCAGTGCGCCGCGACAACGGCGTTCGACGTCGAGCTCGCAGTACAGCGGGCCGAGCAGCGACTGCGGGAGCTGGAGCGTGCACAAGAGGATGTCGGCGAGTCCCGCGAGCGGAAAATCCGGCGGAAGTCCGTCGAGCTCCCGTTGGCGCTGGTGGATCGCGCGCACGAGATCTTCGCGCAACGTCGTCTCGCGTTCGGGCTCGACGGGCCGTTCGGCCACCGGCTCGGCGTGCACGCGGCGGTAGGGGCGATCGCTCGGCGCCTCGCGCACGTGCACGCGCGTGAGACCGACGATCCAGATCAGGAAGCGCCCGTCGCCGAGCTCCTCGTGCCGGAAGATCTCGCCCAGGCCCCCGATCGGGAGCACGCGCGGCGGCGCGAGAGGCGGCGCGCCCGCGGGCGGCACGAGCGGCACCTGCACGTTGAACTCCGCGAAGTGCTCGGCGCACACGGTGCCCATGACGAGCCGGCCGTTCGAATCGAGCAGGTCGCGCACCATCTGCCGGTAGCGAGGCTCGAAGATGTGCAGCGAGAGCCGCTGACCGGGGAACAGGAAGACGCCGGGGAGCGGGAAGAGCGGCGCGACGCAGCCGCCTCCGCCTCGGCAACCGGGATCAGCTCCGGCGACCACGTGCCGATCCGGTCCCGCGCTGGCGTGCCGCGTGGGCGACGCGCGGCTCGAGGGCGTGCAGCAGGAGCGCCAGCTCCTCGATCTCGCGCGCACGTCCGCGTTGCTCGCAGCTGCGCACGAGGTTGAGCACCTGGCGCTTGAACATCGCGCGCTCGCCGGCTTCGCGCAGCATCGACGGATCGAACGGCAGACGGTTCTGCTCGATGTAGCGCCGGCACTCGCGCTCGCTGCGTTCCTGCCCCTTGTGGTACGGATCGACGATCAGGCTCGACTCGCCGGAGGTCAGGCGCACCATCACGTGCCCGGGGATCGGCAGGATGCCGGCCTGCACGCCCATGCGGCGCGCGACGAACACGTAGACCGCCGAGAGCGTGAGCGGCAGACCCGCGCGCTGCTGGATGACGCGCGGCAGATGCACGTTGGCCGGATCGTGGAAGTCGCCACGGCTGCCGCCGAAGCCGAGCTCGCGTCCCAGGTAGGCGGGGATGAGACGCAGGCGTTCGAGCTCGTCGTGCACGCTCCGTCCGCGTTCGATCAGCTCGGCAGCGAGCGCGTCGAGTGCGCGTTGGAACGGCCGCGTGTCGAGCCGCGGCTGCGCGAGGCGCGCGAGCAGGAAGAGCGCGCGCTCGAGCTCGATCGAATCGCGCGAGACGTAGCGCACGACGCGTCTCACGACGCGCTGGCGTTCGATCTGGTCGACGAGCGTCCGCGCCCGCGCCCTGGCGCGCGCGTCGCTGGTGCGCGTGCGTCGCCGCAGTGCGCCGAGCACGCGAGTTCCGCCGCGCGCGAGCTCGCGGCGCACCGCGTCCCACACGATCGGCGATTCGTCGCCGAGCAGACGCAAGAGCGCGCTGACGCGGGCGGCGTCCTGCGACGGGCGCGAAGCCGGGGCGCGCTCGTCCGTCGCGCCGGGAGGAACCGGCGCGCTGGAAGGCAAGGGGGCGCTGGACGGCAGGGGCATGGAACTGTTGCTGGCGCGCTCCAGCCGATGCGGGCGCGACGGGTTCATTATCCCTACGCTGGCGACCCCCAGGAAGGATTTCGTTGCGAGAGCGGTCGGTCGCTCGCCATCGCTTGCAGCGCCTGGGGCACCCACCTATCCTGTTTCGCCTGCAAATCCCGCCCTCGCCCCTCTCATAGACGGGTGCGAGCGGGGGAGCTTGGCGCCTCAGAGCCCCCTCGTAGGGGGTAACGCCATGTCCCAGACCCCCCAGACGCCCGAACCGCTTCGACGCGACCGTTCCGCCGTGACCGCGATCCCCGCGAGCCGCCAGCGAGAGGTCGTCGTCACGCACGCCCTGCGCACGCCGATCGGCAAGTATCTGGGCTCGTTCACGGATCTCTCGGCGGCGGATCTCGGCGTGTCGGTGGTGCGCGACCTCCTGCGCCGCTCGCGCATCGACCCCGCGCGCGTGGGGGAGCTCGTCTTCGGCAACGCGCGCCAGGCCGGCGGCGGTCCGAACGTCGCGCGCCAGATCAGCGTCAAGGCCGGCATCCCGCAGAGCGTGCCCGCTTGGACCGTGAACATGGCCTGCGGGTCGGGGCTGAAGTCGCTGATGCTCGCCGCGGACTCGATTCGCCTCGGCCGCGCCGACATCGTCGTCGCCGGCGGCGTCGAGAGCATGAGCGGACTGCCGTACTTCCTGCCCAAGCTGCGCACTGGATATCGCCTTGGAAACGCGCCCGTCGTGGACGCGATGTACAAAGACGGATTCAACTGCCCGCTGGCGGAGATGCTCATGGGCGAAACGGCGGAGAAGCTCGCGCGCGACCTCGGCATCACGCGCGACGCGCAGGACGCGTTCGCGCTGGAGAGCCAGCGCAAGGCCGGCGCGGCGATCGCCGCGAAGCGCTTCGAGGCCGAGCTCTCGCCCGTGACCGTGCCGGGCAAGAAAGGTGACCTCGTCATCTCCGCCGACGAGCACGTGCGCCCCGACGCGACGCTCGAGAGCATGCGCAAGCTCCCGGCCGTCTTCGATGCGAAGAACGGCACGGTCAGCGCGGGCAACAGCTCGGGCATCACCGACGGCGCGGCGGCGCTGCTCGTCATGGCCGAGGAGACGGCCGCGCAACTCGGGCTCGCGCCGCTCGCGTGGGTCGGTGGCGCGACCCAAGTCGGCGTCGACCCGAAGATCATGGGCATCGGCCCGGTGCCCGCGGTGCGCCTGCTCGAGGAGCAGAACGGCCTCGCGGTGCGCGACTACGACTTGATCGAGCTCAACGAGGCCTTCGCGGCGCAGGTGCTCGCGTGCGATCGCGAGCTCAAGCTGCCGGCCGAGCGCCTCAACGTGAACGGCGGCGCGATCGCGCTCGGGCATCCGATCGGATGCACGGGAGCGCGCATCGTCGCGACGCTGCTGCACGAGCTCGCGCGGCGCGACGGACGCAACGGACTCGCGACGCTGTGCATCTCCGGCGGCATGGGGGTCGCGGTCGCCTTCCATCGGAAGTGAGCCCGAGGACGCTTGGAACATCGGCCGCGGCGCAGCGCGCGCGGCGCATCGAACACAAGAGGAAGACCAGAGCGCGCGCATCGCGCGCGAAAGGACGCGACGGATGGCTATCAAGAAGGTGGGAGTGGTCGGCTGCGGCCTGATGGGCCACGGGATCGTGCAGGTGGCGGCGCAAGGCGGCTTCACGGTCGTCGCGGTCGAGACCGAGCAGAAGTTCCTCGACAGCGGGCTCGCGCGCATCGACAAGAGCCTCGCCAAGCTCGCCGAGAAGGCGATCGAGAAGGGTGCCAACGCCGAGCAGGCGAAAGCCCAGGCCGCCGCGACCCGCGCGCGCATCAGCGGCTCGCTCGAGCGCAAGTCGCTCGCCGACTGCGATCTCGTCGTCGAGGCGATCATCGAGAACCTCGACGTGAAGAAGCAGCTCTTCGCGGAGCTCGGCAAGCTCTGCAAACCGGACACGATCTTCGCCTCGAACACGAGCTCCTTCCCGATCGCCGAGATGGCCGCCGCGTCGGGCCGCGCGAAGCAGTTCGTCGGCCTGCACTTCTTCAATCCGGTGCAGCTGATGAAGCTCGTCGAAGTCGTGCGCACGAACGAGACCAGCGAGGACGTCTTCGCGCAGGCGCGCGCCTTCGGCGAGGCCTGCGGCAAGACGCCGATCGGCTGCAAGGACACGCCGGGTTTCGTGGTCAACCGGCTGCTCGTGCCGTACATGTCGCAATCGCTGCAGCTGCTCGAGCGCGGCGACGCGACGGCGGCCGACATCGACACCGCGATGAAGCTCGGCTGCGGCCATCCGATGGGACCGATCGAGCTGACCGACTACGTCGGGCTCGACACGACGCTCTTCATCCTGCAGGGCTGGGTGAAGAAGTATCCGAACGAGCCCGCCTTCAAGATCCCGGCCGTCCTCGAGAAGAAGGTCAAGGAGGGCAAGCTGGGCCGCAAGACGGGTGAAGGCTTCTACAAGTGGGAAGGAGACAAGAAAACGTGATCCTCGCAGCGACGATGCTCTCCAATCTGTTGTCGATGGGGGCCGCGTGCGTCCCCGCCAGCGCGTTCCCCGCGGCCGATGTCAGCGTGAGCTGGCGCGCGCCCGCGGCCTACGTCGAAGGTGTGTCGTTCATGGCGCACCTCGAGATCACCGCGCCGAAGGACGGCGCGTCGATCCCCGCGTGGGCCGTGACCGGTGGCGTGTTCACCCTCGACGGCAAGCCGTTGAGCGACTCGCGCGGCTCGGCCAAGCTCGAGCTCGCGCCGGGTCAGAAGATCGTGACCGACATCGACCTCGCGCCGTTGCTCGGCAAGGCCAAGCTCGAAGCGGGCAAGCCCGCGAAGCTCGGCGTGGCCAAGGAGCTCTCCGAGTCCGCGCAGGCCGTCGACCTCAAGTACCTCGTCGGCGCCGAGGCCGGTCTCGACTTCATGAGCATGCCGGTCGAGGACCTGTCGAAGTTCCAGGTGCTCATCCAGACCAACCGCGGCGACATGGTCGCGGAGTTCTGGCCGGACATCGCGCCCAACCACGTGCGCAACTTCCTCGACCTCGCCTACACGAAGTACTACGACGGGTTGATCTTCCACCGCGTCATCCCGGGCTTCATGATCCAGGGCGGCGACAAGTCCGGCACGGGTTCCGGTCCGAACGGTCCGCGCACGCTCAAGGCCGAGTTCCAGAAGGAGCGCAAGCACGTGCCGGGCGTGCTCTCGATGGCGCGCACGAACGATCCCAACTCGGCCTCGACGCAGTTCTTCATCATGCACGGCACGACGCCGAGCCTGGACAACAACTACTCGGCGTTCGGCAAGCTCGTCAGCGGCCTCGAGGTCGTCGACAAGATCGCCAACACGCCGCGCAACCAGGCCGCCGGAGACCGGCCGAACGAGCCGCAGACCATCCTCAAGATGGTCGTGCTGCGTCTCTCGAAGTGATCCGCAACCGAGGAGAACACCATGCAGACCGCTGAAAAAGGCCTGGATTTCCTGAAGATGCCGGCGAGCGAGCTCGCCAACTACCACGTCGTGCTGACCACGACGCAGGGCGAGATGGAGGTCGAGTTCTGGCCCGACGTCGCGCCCGAGCACGTGCGCAACTTCCTCGAGCTCGCCTACACGGGCTTCTACGACAAGAAGGGATTCCACCGCGTGATCAAGGGCTTCATGATCCAGGGTGGTTGCCCGCGCGGCGACGGCACGGGAGACGGCCCGCGCAAGCTCAAGGCGGAGTTCAACGCGAAGAAGCACGAGAAGGGCGTGCTCTCGATGGCGCGCTCCTCGAACCCGAACTCGGCTTCGTGCCAGTTCTTCATCATGCACGAGCGCTCGCCGCACCTGGACGGCCAGTACTCGGCGTTCGGCAAGGTCGTGCGCGGCCTCGACATCGTCGACAAGATCGCGGCGGTCAAGGTCTCCTCGAACGACCGCCCGGTCGAGCCGCAGTCGATCACCAAGGCGGCCGTGGTGCGCACCACGCCGCAAGCCAAGGCCTGAGCGCGCGCGCACGAACGGAGCATCCCGTGGCCTACGAAAACCTCTCGATCGAGAGCGCGAACGGCATCGCGACGGTGACGGTCAACCGTCCCAAGGTGATGAACGCGCTCAACCACCAGACGTTGAGCGAGCTCGCGCAGGCCTTCGATGCGGTCGAAGCCGACGCCGCGGTGCGCCTGCTGATCGTCACGGGCGCGGGCGACAAGGCTTTCGTCGCCGGCGCGGACATCAACGAGCTGGCGAAGATGGAAGCGCTCGAAGCCAAGGACAAGGCCTTCTTCGGCCAGCAGGTCTTCGCGCGCCTCGACCGCATGACGAAGCCTTCGATCGCGATGATCAACGGCTTCGCGCTCGGCGGTGGATGCGAGCTCGCGCTCGCCTGCACGCTGCGCACGGCGTCGAAGACGGCGCGCATCGGCCTGCCTGAAGTCGGTCTGGGCATCATCCCTGGTTACGGCGGCACGCAGCGTCTCGCTCGCATCGCCGGACCCGGCGTCGCGCGCGAATGGGTGCTCACCGGCGACATGATCGGCGCCGAGGAAGCCTGGCGCGTCGGCGTCGTGAACCGTCTGTTCGCTCCCGAGGAGCTGCGCGAAGGCACGCACAAGCTCGCGCAGTCGATCCTCTCCAAGGGTCCCGTCGCCGTGCGCCTGGCGCTCGAGACCATCCGCCGCGGCCTGAACATGAGCCAGCAGGAAGGCGAGGTCATCGAGTCCGACATGTTCGGCCTCGCGTCGACCACCGCCGACATGAAGGAAGGCATGGCGGCCTTCCTCGAGAAGCGCAAGGCCAACTTCCAGGGCCGCTGAGCTCCGCGATCGTCGCGCGCGTCGCGCTCCATCCACTTGGGAGCCGCGACGTCGCGCCGGCGAACCCGCGCGCGATGAACGTCTCGTCGCGCCGTTGCGATCCACCCACAACGTCCACCACCGCGCGCACGAGAGCGCGCAGAACGAGGCATCCACCATGACGAGCGAAGTCGTGATCGTCGGCGGCGCGCGCACGCCCATGTGCGAGTACGTCGGAACCCCCGGGTTCGGCAAGTTCAAGGACCTGAGCGCGATCGAGCTCGGCGCGCACGCGTCGCGCGCGGCGCTCGCGCGCTCGAAGATCGATCCGGCGCTGATCGACCACGTCGTGATGGGCAACGCGCTGCAGACCTCGATCGACGCGCTCTACGGCGCGCGCCACGTCGGCTTGAAGGCCGCTCTGCGCCAGGAAGTGCCGGCGCTGACCGTGAACCGCCTGTGCGGCTCGGGTCTGCAGTCGATCGTCAACGGCGCGCAGATGATCCAGCTCGGCGAAGCGCGCGCGGTACTCGCCGGCGGCATGGAGAACATGTCGCAGGCGCCCTTCGCGCTCTACGGCACGCGTCCGGGCATGCCGTTCGGCGGCAAGTACGAGCTGCAGGACACGCTCTTCGGCGCGCTGCTCGATCCGCTCGCGGGCCTGATGATGGCGCAGACGGCCGAGAAGGTCGCGCGGCGCCTGGGCATCACGCGCGAGGAGCAGGACCAGTACGCGCTGCGCAGCCACCAGCTCGGCGCGAAGGCGGTCAAGGACGGCGTTTTCGGCGCCGAGATCGAGCCCGTGATCGTCAAGGGGCGCAAGGGCGACGAGACGATCGGCACCGACGACCACATCAAGCCCGACACGTCGCTCGAGGGTCTCTCGAAGCTGCGCGCCGCGTTCGGCAAGGACGGCACCGTCACCGCGGGCAACGCGAGCGGCATCGTCGACGGCGCGGCCGCCGTCGTGCTCACCACCGCGGAACGAGCGAAGAGCGACAAGCTCGACGTCTGGGCGCGCGTCAAGGCCTGGGCCTACGTAGGCGTCGATCCGACGGAGATGGGCATCGGTCCCGTGCCCGCGATCCGCGCGTGCCTCGACCGAGCCAAGGTCAACCTGCGCGACGTCGACCGCATCGAGATCAACGAAGCGTTCGCGGCGCAGTACCTCGGTTGCGAGAAGGAGCTCGAGCTCGACCGCCAGCGCGTCAACGTCAACGGCGGCGCGATCGCGCTCGGCCATCCGCTCGGCGCGACCGGCTCGCGCCTGATCCTGACGCTGATGCACGAGCTGCGCCGCGCGAAGAAGCGCTACGGCGTCGCCTCGGCCTGCATCGGCGGCGGCCAAGGCATCGCCGTGTTGATCGAGAACCCGCAAGTTTGAGAGCGCCACACGAGCCGCGAGCGAGACCGAGATGAATCCGCTGATCCACACCCGCCCGGACGGCAAGCGCGTCGTGCGCCTGACGCCGGGCAAGCGCGTGCTCTTCCTGACGAAAGACCTCGCGCGCATCGAGGATCAGCTCGCGGGTCGCCTCGATCTCCTGATGCCGGACGTCGAACCGTCGTCGCTGCTCGACGACATCAACACCGACGCGATGACGCCGGCGTGGGTGTGCTTCCGCCACAAGCCCGAGGACATCGCGCTCGACGCCTACGCGGGCATCGTGCATCCCGACGGCACGCGCGTCTTCGGCACGCGCGCGCTGATCGACGGCAACTTCGAGGTCGTCGTCTCGGGCCAGCGCAAGGGTACGGGCTCGTCGCGCGAGACGGCGCCGCAGTCGGAGCGCTGGTCGGGCGTGCACCTGATCATCGCCGGCTCGTTCGCGCCGATCCACGAGCGCAACAACCAGAACCTCGGGCAGCTGATGGGCACGTACGCGCAGCTCGAGCGCCTGATGCGCGGCGAGGAGCTCCCGCTCGAGGAGTTCACGCGCCAGTACGACCCCGTGACGCGCGCGATCGTCGAAGCGGGCGGGCTCTTTCCGTTCTCCGCGAAGTACGCGCGCGGCGAGATCACGCTGCCCGCGCCGGCGACGGCCAAGCGGCCGATGAACATCGCCGAGAAGATCCTCGCGAGCCATCTCGTGGGCCGCGACATCCTCGCCTCGGCCCCCGTGTACCTGAAGCCCGGCGATCTGTGCCTCGTGCGCGTCGACGGCGGCTACAGCCACGAGTTCACGACCGCGCAAGTGCACCACTTCCTGCAGACGGAGTACGGCCACGACTACCGCGTGCCGAACCCGTCGAAGTTCGCGGTGTTCGAGGACCACCTGCTCTACGCCGACGGCGTGAAGCGCATGGCGCCCTTCGCCAGAGAGATCCAGACGCTGCGCGATCTGCAGCGCGAGTTCCAGCGCCACACGGGTGTGCGCGATTACTCGGCGAAGGACGGCGTCTCGCCCGGCATCTGCCATCAGGTCGCACGGGAGCAGTTCGTCGATCCGGGCGACTTCATCCAGGCGACCGACAGCCACACGTGCATGGGTGGCGGCAACAACGCGCTCACCTGGGGCGTCGGCGCGACGGAGTACGCGGGCCTGATCCACTCGGGCTTCACCTTCGTACAGGTGCCCGAGTCGATCCGCTTCGAGCTCACGGGCAAGCTGCGCGCGGGCTGCACGGCGAAGGATCTGATCCTGCACATCCTCGCCACGCACGCGGTGAACGAGGACACGCTCGATCGCGTCATGGAGTTCGGCGGACCGGGTCTCGCGACGCTGTCGATGGACGAGCGCGCGACGCTGTGCAACATGGCCACCGAGTGCAGCGCCAAGTCCGGCGTGTGCGAAGCCGACGACGCTACCGCCGCCTGGCTGCTCGAGCGGCGCGGCGCGACGACGCTCGACGCGCTGCGCGCGCGCTTCGTGAGCCCGGATCCCGCTGCGCGCTACGACGGCGGCGTGCACGCGATCGATCTCTCCGCGATCGAGCCGATGGTCGCGACCCCCGGCGATCCGACCTACGGGAAGAACGTGCGCGAGCTGGGCGAGGTGCGCATCGACATCGCCTATGCGGGCTCTTGCACCGCGGGCAAGGAGCACGACCTCGACTTCTACGCCCAGGTGCTGCGCGAGGCGGTCGACAACGGCCGGCGCGTGGCGCCCGGCGTGCGCATGTACATCCAATACGGCAGCGAGTCCGTGCGCGACTACGCGCGCTCCCGCGGCTATCTCGACGTCTTCGCGCGCGCGGGCGTCGAAGTCATCAACCCCGGCTGCGGCGCGTGCATCGGTTGCGGCCCGGGCGTTTCCGAAACCAAGGAGCAGGTCACGGTCAGCGCGATCAACCGCAACTTCGCGGGTCGGTCGGGTCCGGGCCAGCTCTATCTCGCTTCGCCGCTGACGGTGGCGGCGAGCGCGATCGAGGGGCAGATCAGCGCCTACCGTCCGGGCATGTTCGGTTCGAACGTCCGCTCGGCGCTGCACGGAGAAACCGGAAGAGTTCGATGAAGGAATACAAGATCGCAGTGATCGGCGGGGACGGCATCGGACCCGAGGTGACGCGCGAGGCCATGAAGGTCCTCGACGCGACCGCCAGCGTGTTCGGCTTCAAGACGCGCCGCACCGAGTACCCCTTCGGCACCGAGCACTACCTGAAGCACAAGGAGATCTTCCCCGAGCCGGCCTTCGCGGAAGTGCGCCAGCACGACGCGATCTACCTCGGCGCGATCGGCGACCCGCGCGCTCCGGTGGGCATGATCGAGTTCGGCATCATCGCCAAGCTGCGTTTCGAGCTCGATCTGTACGTCAATCTGCGGCCGATCAAGCTCTACGACGAGCGCCTGTGCCCGCTCAAGGGCAAGGGCCCCGAGCACGTCGACATGATCATCTGCCGCGAGAACACCGAGGGCGCGTACTCCGGCTCCTACGGCTACACGCACAAGGGCCTGGAGAACGAGGTCGCGACGCAGGTCATGGTGCACACGCGCCCGGCGATCGAGCGCATCATCCGCTACGCCTTCGAGCTCGCGCGCAAGCGCGACAAGAAGAAGACGGTGACGATGATCGACAAGGCGAACGCCCTGCGCTCGCAGGACATCTGGACGCGCGTCTTCGCCGAGGTCGCCGCCGACTACCCCGACATCAAGACCGAGCACGCCTACATCGACGCCGCGTGCATGTGGATGGTGAAGAACCCCGAGTGGTTCGACGTCGGCGTGTGCGAGAACCTCTTCGGCGACATCATCACCGACCTCGGAGCGATGATCCAAGGCGGCATGGGCATCGCGGCCTCGGGCAACATCCACCCGGGCAAGGTGAGCCTGTTCGAGCCGATCCACGGCTCCGCGCCCAAGTACGCGGGCAAGAACGTCGCCTGTCCCGTCGCGGCGATCCTCGCCGTCGGCATGATGCTCGACTACCTCGGAGAGAAGCTCGCCGGAGCGCGCATCGAGAGCATCATCGTCGACCTGATCCGCTCGCGGCAGATCGTGGGCGTCAACACGGGCGACCATCCGACGACCGAGATCGGCGACATGGTCGTGCGCGAGCTGCGCGCCGTCCCGGCGCGCGTCTGAGAGCGCGCGTGGCGCCGCGAGTGCGCGCGAGCGGCGGGACGGGCTCCGGCGACGAGGCCGGAGCCTCGTCGGGCGCAGGAGCACGCTCGCGCGCCGCGTCCAAGCGCCGTTCGCCGCGCGGCGCGCCGACGAACGACCTCGTGCTCAGCGCGCACGTCGGATCGAACGACGAGGTCTTTCCGCAGGTGCTCGCGCTCTACCTCGCGCCGGGGAGCCGCGTCGCCGACGTCACCTACGGCAAGGGCGTCTTCTGGAAGCGCGTGCGCGGCGAGTACGAGCTCCTCGCCACCGATCTCTCGAGCGGCGTCGACGCGCGCGCACTGCCCTACGCCGACGCGTCGCTCGACGGAGTGGTCTTCGATCCGCCCTACATGCACTCGCCGGGCGGAACGGCGCACGTCGGCCATCAGAACTACGAGGCCTACTACCGGAACAACCGGATCCGCTCGCCGGCCAAGTACCACGAAGCGGTGCTCGCGCTCTACTCCGCCGGCGCGCGCGAAGCCTGGCGCGTGCTGCGCTCCGGCGGCGTCTACATCGTGAAGTGCCAGGACGAGGTCTGCGCCAACCGCCAGCGCCTGACGCACGTCGAGATCATCAACGACCTCGCGACGCTCGGTTTCGCGTGCGAGGACCTCTTCGTCGTGCTGCGCAACGGCAAACCGGGCGTGAGCCGCATGGTGTGCCAGACGCACGCGCGCAAGAACCACTCGTACTTCCTCGTCTTCGTGAAGCCCGCGGGCCGCGGGCCGTGGAGGGGCGCGGCTCGCGGCGTGCGCGAGGAGAACCTCCCGGAACGCTCGCGCGCGGAACCCTGAACGCGTTCCGCGCGATGCGCGTCACTTCGCCTCGGGCTTGTCGAGCACGGCCAGGAACTTCTCCGGCGACGCGCGGAACGTGCGCACGCAGTCGTTGCAGCAGAAGCGTACGAGGCGCGTTCCGTAGAGGTGATTGACCGCGTCGCGCTTGAGCGCCTCACCCGAGACCGGGCAATTCGTCGGACGGTAGTTCACGAGTTGCGCGTCGATCAGCGCCTTGTCGATCTTGGCCAGGAACGCGGCCGGCGACTTCTCGAAGGCCTCCACCGTGGCCTTGTCCTTGAGGCGCACGAGGCGCGTGCCGTACACGTGATCGACCGCTTCCGCGCCGAGAGTCTCGCTGGTGACGGGGCAGACGAGCATCGGGTAGCTCGGCTTCTGCGCCGCGATCACCGCTTCGCGCACCTGCGCCAGCGCCTTCGCCGGATCGGCCTGCACGGTCGTCACGCACTTGGGGCAGCACACGCGCAGCAGGTGGCCGCCGGCCACGGTGTCGATCGCGTCCGAGCCGAGCTTCTCGCCGCTGATCGGGCAGACCTGCAGCGGATACGAAGGCTTCTCGCGCATGACGATCGCCTTGGCGTCGGGTTGCGAGGCGGAGACACCCTGGTCCGACTTCGCGACGCCTTTCGCTCCCGTTTCGGACGAAGGGTCGCGACCCTTCTGTCCGCCCGACGAGCCGATCTGCGCGGAAGCTTGCGGGAGGGCGACGAAGAGGCTCGAGGCGAGGGCGGCGAGGATCCTGGTGTTCATGACGGGTCGGGTCCGGGGTTGCGGGTCGGCGAGAGCGGCGATCGAATGCGGCAGGATAGCGTGCGCGCCCACGACATGCCGATCCGCGCCAGGGAGTACGACGTCGCACGCTACGCACCCGCGTGGCGGATGTGGGAGCCGGCGAGCGCGTCCGCGGCAGCGATCGAGCGTGCGTCGTCGGACGCATGTCGGAGCGCTCCAGCGTGAGCTCCGCCGCGGAATCCGTGCAGGGTCCCGAGCGCCTGAGTGCGCTCGCGTGGTTGCGCTTGGCCTGGCGACTGCCGCTCTACGCCATGGGAACGCTGGCGCTGGCGTCGCTGTGGTTCGGTTCGTGGCCGTTGCGCGCGCTCTCGCGTCCCGCGCACGAGCGTCTGCGTCACGCGACGATGCAGGGCTGGGGGCGCTGGTCACTCGCGTGCTTCTCGATCCGCCTGCGCACGAGCGGAGGCTTGCCGCGCGAGGGCGTGCTGCTCGTCGCCAACCACGTGAGCTACCTCGACATCGCCGTGCTCGCCGCGCGCGTGGACGCGGTGTTCGTCTCGATGAGCGAGCTGCGCGAGTGGCCCTTCTTCGGCGCGATGGCGAGCTCGCTGGGGACGGTGTTCCTCGATCGCAGCAGGAAGCGCGAGCTCGTCGACGCCGCGCGCCAGATGCAAGGCTGGATCGAGCGCGGCTACACGGTCGTGCTCTTTCCCGAAGGCACGAACTCGCACGGCGAGCGCGTGCTCGAGTTCCGTCCGTCGCTGCTCGAGCCCGCCGTCGAGGGAGCGATCCCGGTCGCATGCGCGACGCTCGGCTACGCGACGCTGTCCGAGGATCCGCCCGCATCGCAGACCGTGGCCTGGGTGCGCGAGCCCTTCGCGCGTCACGCGCTGCGCCTCGCTTCGCGCGCGCGCATCGACGCGACCCTCGTCTTCCATCCCGAGCTGCAGCTCGGCAGCGATCGCAAGCAGCTCGCACGCGAGCTGCACGCGCGCGTGGCGAGCACGTTCGTGCCGCTCGATCGGAGCGGCAAACCTTCGAGCGCGCGTGTCGAACGCGCGGACTGATCCGGGCGCCGCGCGCTCGATCACTCGCAACGGCTCGCGCCGGTCCGTTAGACACTCGAAGCGGCTTGCGCCGCTTCGGGTGGTCGAGGAAGTCCTAGACTAGGACTTCGCGTAGTGGACGCGTCAGCCATAGGACTTCGTCTCCGAAGTCGTCACGGCCTTGCCTCCCTTGAGCTCCTCGATCGCTTTCTGCACGTAGTTGATCTTGGTCTCCTTGTCGGGGACCTTTCCAATCGGTGCGTTGTCGAGCGCGCCGCGATAACGCAGCACGCCCTTCTCGTCGATCACGAAGCAGTGCGGAGTCGTCTTGGCGCCGTAGGCCTTGCCGGTCGCGCCGCTGGGGTCCAGCAACACGGTGACCGAGGCCTTGTTCTCCTTGAGGAACTCCTTGTTCGTCTCGACCTTCGCGCCGTCACCGCCGTCGGAGTTCACCGCCAGCCAGACGACGCCTTCCTTCTTCATGCGTTCGGGCAGCTCGCGCAGCGGACCCGTTTCGCTGTAGGCCCATTCGCACATGGGGCACTTGGGGTTGAACCACTCGAGCACGACGAGCTTGCCCTTGTAGTCGGAGAGCTTGATCTCCTTGCCATCGAGATCCTTGAGCGCGAAGTCGGGCGCCGGCTTGCCGATCTCCGCGGCAGGCTTGTCGTCCTTCTTCTCCTCCTTCTTGGGCTCGGGCTTCTTCTCGTCCTTCTTGCCGGGGTCCTGGACCGCGGTGACGGACGCAGGCTCCGCGTCGCCGCCGGCTGCGGTGGCGAAGGGCAGGCAGAGCGCGCTGATCGCGCTCGCCGACAACAACATCTTCAACATCGAGTCTTCCTCCTCGGGCTGTCGCCCATCCGTTCCGGCCGGCGGCTTGTCGTCGCGCGAGCGGGCTTTGCCTGTGGCGACGCCG
>JBGATX010000140.1:0-14650 GCA_044228975.1 Planctomycetota bacterium
GTGCCTTCTGCGAGCAGCCGCCGCTCGGCCTGATCAAGACGCTCGAGCGCGCGGGCTGCTACATCGTCGACGACGACTTCGTGCCGGTGCTGCGCTGGCTCGAGCACGACGTGCGCGCGAGCGGCGATCCGCTGCAGGACCTCGTGAACGCGTTCCTCGCCGACTCCATCGCGAGCCCCGTGCGCTACTGCGGCGACACGACGCCCGGAGACGATCTCGTGGCGCGCGTCGAACGCGGCGCGGCCGAGGGCGTGCTCTATTGCGCGCCGAGCTTCTGCGATCCGGCGCTGCTCGACCAGCCGATGTCGCAGGCCGCGCTGGATGCGCGCGGCATCCCCTGGACGAGCTTCAAGTACTCGGAGAACACCGGCCAGTTCCAGGTCATCCGCGAGCAGGCCGGCACGTTCGCCGACTCGATCAAGCTCTGGAGCGAAGCATGAGCGAAGCCCTCGCACAACGCGGCGCCACGCGCACGGACTCCCACAAGGACGACAGCCAGCTGCGCCAGAAGCGCATGATCGCCGAGCACTTCACGCGTCTCGCGCGGTCCGAGGAGTCGGGCGAGCGGAACGTCTACACCCTCGTGCCCGGCAACCTGACCGAGCTCGTGCGCAGCTTCGATCTCCTGCCCGTGCTGCCCGAGATCAACGCGTTGCAGTCGGGCATGCGCGGCAAGTCGGCCGAGTACATCCAGCTCGCCGAGAAGCTCGGCCACTCCGAGGACGTCTGCACCTACGTCAAGTGCGACATCGGCATGCTCGAGTCGGGCAACATCGGGCCGACGGGCGAGCGGCTGCCCAAGCCCGGACTGCTGCTGCTCTCCTACACGGGCTGCTTCACCTTCATGAAGTGGTTCGAGCTCCTGAAGCAGAAATACCACTGCCCGGTGGTCATGCTCCACGTCCCCTACCAGGCGGACGGACGCATCACGCCGGCGATGCGCGACTACGTCGCGGCACAGATTCGCAGGAAAGTCATCCCCGCGCTCGAGAAGCTCTCCGGCAAGCGCTACGACGAGGAGCGCTTGAAGGAGATGCTCACGCTCTCCGCGCGCGCCGAGGACGACCTCGTCTGGGTGTTGCAGTCGGCGAAGAACCGTCCCTCCCCGATCGATGCCTGGTTCGGCGCCGTGTACTACGTCGGGCCGATGTTCAGCGCGTTCCGCGGCACGCAGGACGCCGTCGACTACTACCAGGCGCTGCGCGCGGAGGTCGGCGAGCGCCTCGCGCGCAAGCTCGGGCCGGTGACGCCCGAAGGCGACATGACGAGCGAGCGCTACCGCCTCGTCGTCGAGGGTCCGCCGAACTGGACCAGCTTCCGCGAGTTCTGGAAGATGTTCGTCGACGAGGGCGCGGTCGTCGTCGCCTCGACGTACACGAAGGTCGGCGGCACCTACGACTTCGGCTTCCGGCACGATCCCGCGCGTCCGATCGAGACGCTCGCGGAGTACTGCATGGGCTGCTACACGAACCTCGACCTGCCCACGCGCGTCGGGATCCTCGCGCGCTACATGGAGGAGTATTCGGCGGACGGATTGCTGATCAACTCGGTCAAGAGCTGCAACTCGTTCAGCGCGGGGCAGCTCGCGATGCTGCGCGAGGTCGAGTCGCGCACCGGCAAGCCCGCGGGCTTCATCGAGAGCGATCTCGTCGATCCGCGCTACTTCTCGGCCGCGAACATCAAGAACCGGCTCGAGTCCTTCCTGCAGATGATCGCGCAGAAGCGCCTGGGCTCCGCATGAAGTACTGCGTCGGCATCGACCTGGGATCCACGACGACCAAGGCGGTCGTGCTCGACGAGCAAGGGCGCATCCAGGGTCGCGGCATCACGAACAGCCGCTCAAACTACGACGCCGCTTGCGCCGTCGCCGTCGCGGAAGCGCTGCACGACGCGCGCTTCGCGCGCATCGCCTCGGAGCTCGACGCGAGCGGCATCGAGGCCGATCGGCGCGCGGCCTGGATGAGCGCGATCGAGAGCGGCTTCCGCGAGCAGCAGTACCTGGCGCAGCTCGGCGCGCTGACGAGCGCCCTCGATCGCGCGCGCGCCGACCGTCCCGACGCGGGCGACTTCGACGTCGTGTTGCCGTCGATCCTCTCCAAGATGCGCGCGGAGACCGGAACGCTCTTCCGCGCCGGCACGAGCCGCAAGAGCGACTTCTTCCGCGACCTCGCCGGCAGCCGCTACCTCGAGCACGCGCAGAAGCTCACCCGCAAGCGCGGCGAGAAGCCGTCCTTCGACGCGCTCGTCGGCCTCTTCGACAAGGCGATCCTCGAAGTCGAGGCGCAGAGCATCGACGCGAGGGAGTTCGACGTGCACGCGCGCGCCGCGGCGAGTGCCTTGCCCGAGCGCGCGCGCGAGCTCGAGCTCGCGATCGAGCGCGCCGCGGCCGTGCCGCTGCAGGAAGTGTGCAGCGTCGGCACGGGCTACGGCCGCCAGCGCCTGCCCTTCCCCAAGGACCGCATCCGGTCCGAGATCCTCTGCCACGGTCTCGGCGCCCACGCGATGTACCCGCGCACGCGCACGGTGCTCGACATCGGCGGCCAGGACACGAAGGCGATCCAGGTCGACGAGCAGGGCATCGTGACGTCGTTCCAGATGAACGATCGCTGCGCCGCGGGCTGCGGACGATACCTCGGCTACATCGCCGACGAGATGAACCTCGGACTGCACGAGCTCGGCCCGCTGGCGTGCAACTCGCGCCGCACCGTGCGCATCAACTCGACGTGCACCGTGTTCGCGGGCGCGGAGCTGCGCGAGCGCCTGTCGCTCGGCGAGAAGCGCGAGGACATCCTCGCCGGGCTGCACCGCGCGATCGTGCTGCGGGCGATGTCGCTGCTCTCGCGCTCGGGCGGCGTGCACGACGAGTTCACCTTCACCGGCGGCGTCGCGCGCAATCCGGCGGCCGTCGGCGCGCTGCGCCAGCTCGTCCTCGAGAACTACGGCGAGCGCACGCTCAACATCTCCCCGGCCTCGATCTACACCGGAGCCCTCGGCGCGGCGCTCTTCGCGTGGCGCGAGTGGAGCGGCGTGTCGAGCCCGCAACCGGTGCACGCCTCATGAACCCAGCGCGCGACGAACCCATGCTCACGCTCGGCCTCGACGTCGGCTCCTCGGCGGTGAAGGCCGTCGTGCTGCGCGATCTGGGCGACGGCGGCGCCACGCTGGTCCTCGGCCGCAACGAGCGCATCCGCCGCCGCGATCCGCGCCAGGTGGCGGAGGAGCTCCTGCAATCGATCCTGCACGACGCCGGAATCGAGGCGCGCGAGCTCGGCTACGTCGCCACGACCGGCGAGGCCGACGAGATCTCGACCCGCACGGGCCACTTCTACGGCATGACCACGCACGCGCGCGGCGCGCTGCACCTCGACCCCGACGTGCGCGCCGTGATCGACATCGGAGCCTTGCACGCGCGCGGCGTGCTCATCGACGCGCGCGCGAAGGTCCTCGGCTCGCGCATGACGAGCCAGTGCGCGTCCGGCTCGGGCCAGTTCCTGGAGAACATCTGCCGCTACCTGGGCATCACGCTCGACGAGATCGGTCCCCTCTCGCTGCAGTCGACGAACCCGCAGACCTGCTCCTCGATCTGTGCCGTGCTCGCCGAGACCGACGTGATCAACATGGTCTCGCGCGGCATCCCCGCGCCCGACATCATCCGCGGCATCCACCAGTCGATGGCGGGGCGGTACTTGAAGCTGCTCACGTCGCTCGGCGCGAAGGGACCGGCGCTGATCACCGGCGGCCTCGCAGCCGACGTCGGGCTGCTCGCCGCGCTGCGCGAAGCGGCGCGCAACGCCGGCGGAGCGATCGAGTTCCGCGCGCACGCCGATTCCGGACTCGCGGGAGCCATCGGAGCCGCGCTCTGGGGCGCGTTCCGCGCGCGCAAGCTCGCGCGACGGGGCATCGCGCTCGGCACGCCCGCGCCGGTCGCGCCCGCGGGACTCGCGCCGCTCACGGTGCTCGCGAGCAACGCCGGAGGCTGACATGCGCGGCGCGAGCTCCCTCGGCAACCTGCTCTCGCTCTCGGGGCGCAACGCGCTCGTCGCCGGCGGGAGCGGCGGCATCGGTTCGGCCGTCGGAACGCTGCTCGCGAGCGCGGGAGCGCACGTCTTCAGCGCCGATCGCGCCGGACTCGCGGCTCCCGAGCACACGACGGCGCTCGAAGGCGATCTCTCGCGCGCGAACGGCTGCGAGCAGCTCTTCGAGGCGCTGCAGCGACACACCGCGGCTCTCGACGTGCTCGTGCACTCCGTCGGCATCACGCGCGACGCCGTCCTGTGGAAGTTGAGCGACGACGACTGGTCGAGCGTGCTCGCGACGAACCTCGACTCGGCCTTCCACCTGTTGAAGCGCGCCACGCCGATGCTGCGCGCGCGCGGCGGCGGCTCGGTCGTCCTGATCTCCTCGATCAACGGCGAGCGCGGCAAGTTCGGTCAGTCGAACTATGCCGCGAGCAAGGCCGGCCTGATCGGTTTCGCGCGCAGCGCCGCGCGCGAGCTCGGTCGCTTCGGCATCCGTGTCAACGTGATCTCGCCCGGCATGGTGCGCACGGCGATGACCGCGAGCCTCCCCGAGGAGCACGTGCGTCGCGCGGTCGACGAGAGCGCGCTCGGACGCGTCGCGGAGCCGGAAGACGTCGCGCGGGCGACGCTCTTCCTGTGCAGCGACATGGCGCGGCACATCACGGGCCAGGTGCTGCGCGTCGACGGCGGACAATTGATGGCCTGAGGAGCTCTCCATGGAAGACGTCGCCCAACTCGCCCCGCCCTGCACCGTGCGCCACCTGCGGCCCGCCGACCTCGAGCGAGTCATCTCGATCGACGCGCGCATCTTCGGCAAGGCGCGGCGCGGTTATCTCACGCACAAGCTCGAGGTGAACCTGCTCGACACGAGCCTGCAGGTCTCGCTCGGCGCGGAGTTCGACAAGTCGCTCGTCGGGTTCCTGCTGGCGCGCGTGTGGACGGGCGAGTTCGGCTCGAGCGAGCCCGTGGCGGTGCTCGACACGCTCGGCGTCCACCCCGACTTCCAGGGGCGCGGCATCGGGAAGGCGCTGGTCGAGCAGCTCGCGCAGAACCTGCGCGGGTTGAACGTCGACACGCTTCGCACCGAGGTCGACTGGGGCGAGTTCGAGGTCTTGCGCTTCTTCCACGAGCGCGGTTTCCGACCCGCGGCGCGCGTGTGCCTCGACCTGCCGCTGCGCGTGCGCTGAGAGCCGCGGTCGGCGTCGAGCACGTCGCGGGAGCCCGCGCGCCCGGAAAGGACGCGGCTACGCGAGGCCGGGGACCGCTGCAGCGCTCGCGGCACCCCGAACACGGCCAAGTTCGCGATTTCCCTGTCCACCGCGAGGGCCGCGGCCTCACCAGGGGGAAGTAGGCCCATCGAACCTCCTTCTCCGCGCCGCGACGCCGGCGCCTCGACCTTGGTGATCCCCATGAAGCTCCTCCGCTCCCTCGCCGTGCTGTTCCTCGCCTCCTTCGGTCTGTCCCGCGCCGAGGCGCAATGCCTCACCCCCGACAATCTCGACGTCGGTGGCGTCTGCGGCAACACGTCGACGTTCGTCCCGCAGCGCGGCTTCGCGCAGCCGACGATGGCGATCTGCTTCGACAACTGCGCCGTCTCGGCGACCGCCAACTACCAGGCGAAGTGGGGACCGGCGCTGCCCTTCAACTTGGGTTCGCCTCCGGGCACGGTGCCTTCGTGCGGGTGGTACCAGTCGTCGGTGCAGATCGTGAACGGCAGCGCGCTGCAGTGGACCGGCACGCTGCACATGAGCTACTCGCGCACGTGGCTCGAGGCCGTCGTGCCCGGAACGGTGAGCCAGGTCTGGCGCTACCTCGTGAACGGCGATCTGAAGACGCCGAGCACGTCGGGGTTCCCCTGCGGCACGCCGAGCTGCGCGGCGAGCTTCCTCGGGCGCGTGCGCTTCACCGGCTACATCGACTACGTGCGCGACTGCACGAGCGGCGTCGTGTCGCAAGCGTGGATGCTCATGCACGCCTGCGACGGCATCGACCACGCGCCGGGATTCCCGCGCGCCGGGAGCTTCCACCCGAATCGCAGCTTCGCGCTCGTCGGTCCTTCGTTCGGCTTCTCGCCGGGCACGGGGGCGACGCTCGAGGCCGGACCGGTCTCGCAGGAAGGCATGCGCGCGTGGGACGTGCTCGCGCTGCCGGCGCGCTGCAAGACCGAGGAGCCGTTGCTCGGCGGCGCGTTCAATCCGATGGCGCCGGTGTGCATGTGCGCGACCGGACCGGCGGCCTGGCACCAGGCTCAGTTCGTGCTCGGCGGCGCGTTCGGCGCGACGTTGAATCCGTTCCCGGGCAGCGACCCGTTCCGCTCGTTCCCGATCGGGAGCTGGACGATCCCGACGGTGTATCCGGGAGTCGAGGAAGTGCGCTACAACACGAACGAGGGTCAGTGGGTCGAGTGCACGGGCGCCGGGCGGCAGGAGTACTACTTCGGAGTGACGACGGCGGGCGGGTTCCCGGCGTTCTCGTTCAACGGGGCGTCGACTCCGCCGATGCCGTTGCCGCAGACGTTCGTGGATCAGTGCAACTCGGTGTTGCTGCCGGCGAACGTCGCGACGAGGAATGAGCCGTTCTACAGCGATCACATCGTGAATGTGAATCTGTGACGGGACGCGTCGGGCCTGCGCGCCCCTGGTCGTCGGCTGCGCGCTGGCGATCGGGGGCCGCGCGCGTTGAGCGGGTGGAGTCGCGTGATGCGGGCGTCGGCGTGAGACGGCGTCGGGCTAGTCATGAGTGGGACGAGGAGGCGTTTTGCGGGCGTAGGGGAACACCCGCGGTTGGGCGCGATCCGCGGCGGATCGCACCCAACCGCGGGTCTTGGGGCGAAGGCGGAGAGGAGTTGGGGGTCGGTGGTGCACGAGGGGGAGGGTGGGACTTGCAGAGTGCGGGTGGCGGCGGGAGTGGCGGGGATTAGGGTGCGGGGCATGAAGACGTCCTGGAGTGTGCTGGGCTCGGTGCTCGTGCTGGGTTTGCCTTGCGGATGCGTGAGCGAGGAGCGCGGGAGCAGTGCGCCGCCGGGGAGTTGGCTCGCGGTGCTGGACAAGAGCGATGCGACGTTGCGCGTGATCGAACCGAACTCTGGACACGTGCGCGACGTCTTGCCGACCGGACGCGGGCCGCACGAGTGCGCGGCGTCGCCCGATGGGGAGCTGCTGGTCGTGTGCAATTACGGCGACCAGACGCCGGGGAGCGCGCTCTCGGTCTACGACCTGCGCGAGCGCCGTCTGCGCGACACGATCGATCTCGCGCCGCACCAGCGGCCGCACGGCATCGCGTTCGTCTCGGCGCGGCGCGTGCTCGTGACGAGCGAGACGTCGAAGGCCGTGCTCGAGGTCGATCTGACGCGCAATCGAGTCGTGCGCGCGCTCGATACGGGCGCGGAGACCTCGCACATGCTTGCGCTCACGCCGGACGGCAAGCGGGTCTTCACGGCGAACATCCGCTCGAACTCGGTCAGCGCGATCGATCTCGAGAGCGGGAAGCTCGTCGGGACGATCGAGACCGGGAAACAGCCCGAGGCGATCGACGTCACGCCCGACGGCCAGGAGGTGTGGATCGGTCACAACGGAGATCAGAAGCTCGTCGTGCTCGACGCGCGCTCGCTGGAGAAGCTGGCCGAGATCCCGTGCGCGAAGCTCCCGATCCGGCTCACCTGCACGCGCGACGGGAAGCTCGTGCTCGTCTCCTGCGCGCTCTCGGGCGAGGTCGCGCTGATCGATCGCGCGGCGCGGCGCGAGATCGCCCGCATCGCGCTCCCCGAGCGCGCGCAACCGGCCGAGGGCGGCCTGCCGCCCGACGTCGACCCGCGCACGCCCGTGCCTGTCGGATTGCTGATCGAGACGAAGGATCGCTACGCCTACGTCGCGCTCAACGCCGCCGATCAGGTCGCGGTGATCGACATCGCCGCTCGGCGCGTCGTGCGCACCTTCGACACGGGCCACCAGCCCGACGGCATGAGCTGGATCTTCCGCCGCGAGCCGGCCGCGCTGCTCGGCGGACGCGACGCGCTCACTCCTTGAGCACCATGTCGATCACCAGCACCGCGGCGACGATCAACGGGCGCGCGGGATCGCCGGCGGGCACGGCGTCCTTGATCTGCACGATGTAGTTGTCGGCCGAGGTGAAGAGCTCCTTGCCGAGCCCGGCCCACTTCTTCGTCACGACGGCGTAGTCTCGCTGCGGGGCGAAGAAGCGGAACTCCCAGCTCGTCCACTTGCCCTGCAGCGTGCACAGCGGCTTGTTCTCTGGATCGAGCACGTCGAACTTGCCGCCGATCGAGAAGAGCTTCTGGTGGAAGCCGCCGAGCAGGCGTCCGCCGCCGTCGAAGACCTGCACCTTCGAGAGGAAGAGCGAGACGCCGCGCTTCACGCGCAGCACGGTCGCGCCCTGCGTGTCGCGTGACGACGGGTCGAAGGGCGTCATGCGCTTGAAATCGGTGAAGCGCAGGAGCTTCGCCAGCACGCCGAGCTCCGGCTCGCGGCACTCGAGGATCTTGGCGCCGGTCTCGGGATCGTAGACGTCGAACTCGTTGGCCGCCTTGAGCCAGGCCGACGTGTTCCTTGACGAGGAAGAGGTTCTTGTCGAGCAAGGGATGCATGTTGGCGGGCGCGCGGGGGATGGCACGTTCAGATGCAGACGGCGGCGGACGCCGACTCGAGGCTCCCGGAGACGCCGAACGCCGTGGCGCTCTCGATGCGCACGCGCGCGACGGCGCCGATGAGCTCGCTCGCTCCGGCGAAGCTCGTCATCAGCCCGTGCTGCGTGCGGCCGACGACCAGCGCGGGATCGCGGTCGGAGCGCGCCTCGACGAACACGTTCCGCACGGTGCCCACGTGCGCGCTCGTGCGCTTGAGCCCGACTTCTTCCGCGAGCGCGAGCAGGCGCTGGTTGCGTTCTTTCTTCGCGCTCGCCGGCACGTCGTCCTCGAGCTCCTCGGCCGCGTGCGTGGTCGGGCGCGGGTCGTACTTGAAGATGTAGTTCGTGACGAAGCCCTGTTCGGCGAGGAACGCTTCGCTGGCCTCGTGCTCGGCGTCGGTCTCGCCGCAGAAGCCGACGATCCAGTCGCTGGCGAGCTCGAGGTCGGGAACGCGCGCGCGCAGGAGCTCCATGCGCTTCCTGTAGAGATCGGTCGTGTAACCGCGCTTCATCGCGCGCAGCACGCGGTCGGAACCCGACTGCGCGGGCACGGGCAGGAAGCGCTCGGCCTTGGAACAGTCGCGCAGCGCTTCACCGAGCTCGGCGGTGACGTACGAAGGGTGCAGCGTGATGAAGCGGATGCGCTCGAGCTCGCGGATCTCCTGCAGGCGGTAGATGAGGTCCGCGAGCGACGGGCGTCCTTGACGTCCGCGTCCGCGCGGCTCGCCGGGCCCGGGAGCGGGCGCGTCCTCGCCATAGCTGTTCACCGTCTGGCCGAGCAGCGTGATCACGCGCGCGCCGCGCTCGACGAACCAGCGCGCCTCGCGCTCGAGATGATCCAGCGGGTAGCTCATCACGCGCCCGCGAACGCTCGGCACGATGCAGTACGTGCAGTTGAGGTCGCAGCCGCGCATCACGGTCAGGTAGGCGTGCAGACCGCCGTCGTAGGGCTCGTCCTCGCGGTCGATCGCCAGACGATCGTCCATGCCGAGCGCGAGCACGCGCTGGGCGGCGCTCGTGCTTCCGCGCTGCTCGCGCGCCTCGCGCACGCGCTCGACGAGCGCCGGCAGGTTCGCGAACTGGCGCGTGCCCGCGACGATGTCGACATGGCCGGCGCGGGCGAAGATCTCCTCGCCGACGCGTTGCGCCATGCAACCCATGACACCGATGACGAGCTCGGGGCGCTGCGACTTGGCGCGCTTCAACTCGCCCAGCCAGGAGAACGTGCGCTCCTCGGCGTGCTCGCGCACGGAGCAGGTGTTGAAGAGCACGACGTCGGCGTCGTCCATGCGCTCGGTCGTGACGTAGCCCGCGCGCCGGAAGCGTCCCTCGGCGAGCAGGGAGTCGTACTTGTTCATCTGGCAACCGAAGGTCACGACGTGGACCTTGGGTTGCGCACCCGGCGATTCCTGCGAGCTCCTGGACGTCGTGCGGGTCAGGGTCATGGCGAAGACGGCGCGGGCGCGAGCACGCACCGCAGAGGGCCGAAGATTCTGCCGCGTGCGGCCACGGCAGGGAATCCCCGCCGCCGGAAGCGCGCGGCGGAAGCAACAGGACGCGCGCAACGCGCATGGAAACGAAGCGGCCCGGGAGACCCGGGCCGCATCCTGGTGGATCCGTCGTGGACCCGCGCGATCACATCCCCAGGCCGCTGCCGGCGACGGTCTTCGCCGCGCCTTCAGGGTTCTTGTGGACGTAGGCGGTTCCGCGGTTGTCCCAGGCGTCCTTGCCCCAGAAGTAGTACATGTTCACGAACGCATCGCCGATGCCGGCGATGAATCCGACGATCGGATAGACCGGGATGATGTCGCTCAGAACAGCGTGCATCCAGGCGTTCTCCGAGTACTTCTGGTTGGTCCAGTCGTTCCACGCGTTCGACAGGCGACGCGGGCCCGAGTAGCAGCTGGACATGAGTACCAGCGTGCCAACGGCCAGGGCCAAGCCGAGTGTCTTCTTCATGAGTTGTTCTCCAAGCCTCTTGGTTGAGCTCCTGATCTTTGGAGCTGAGCCCGGGATTGTCCGGTCCCGCCCCCCCGACTTCAAGGCCCTCCATCGTGCTCGGCCTCGCGCCAGCCCGCGGTGGATCGCATCCTGGACACGCCGCCCGCGGTTTCATGCGCATTCCTGCTGAACGGATCCTGGTCGTCAAGCTCGGCGCGATCGGCGACGTGGTCAACACGCTGCCCTTCGTGAACCGCCTGCGGCTGGGCTACCCGCGCGCGCAGATCACATGGGTGATCGGACCCGCGTCCCAGGCACTGGTCAGCGGACACCGGGCCGTCGATCGCTTCCTCGTCTTCGATGCGCGCGAGCGCGCACGCTGGTGGAGCTTCCTGCGCGAGTTGCGCGCCGCCCGGTTCGACCTCGCCATCGATCTTCAACGCATCTTGAAGAGCGGCGTGATCACGCGCGCGAGCGGCGCGCCGCAACGCCTGGGTTTCGATCGCGCGAGGTGCAAGGAATCGAGTTGGATCTTCACGAACCACCGCATCGCCTCGCGTGAGCGTCCAGGTGTCACTCTCGAACAGTACCTCGAGTTCGCCGACTGGCTCGAGTGCCCGCCATCGCCCGTGCGCTGGGACCTGCCCGACGAAGCATGCTCGCCGGCGCCGGCGAACGAGCGCCGCGTCGTCGTCAACGTCGGTGCGAGCAAGAGCGCGAACCGCTGGCACGCCGAGAAGTG
This sequence comes from Planctomycetota bacterium, assembly GCA_044228975.1. Taxonomy (GTDB): domain Bacteria; phylum Planctomycetota; class UBA1135; order UBA1135; genus JADJNY01. The sequence continues at coordinate 11,344 of JBGATX010000140.1, forward strand.
GGCGGAGCTGTGCACCGCGCTGGTGCGCGACGTTGGCGCCACGATCCACTTGACGGGCGGCTCCGTCGATCGCGCGGCCGTCGACGCACTCGTGCGCGCGTGTCCGGTACCACTCGTCGATCTCGCGGGGCAACGGTCTCTCAAGCAGACCGCGGGGCTCATCCGTTCGGCTCGGCTCTTCATCGGCTGCGACACGGGCCCGCTGCACATCGCCGCGGCCGTCGGCACACCCTGCGTCGCGCTCTTCGGCGCGGCCGATCCCGCGCGCACCGGACCGTACGGCGAGCGCACGCGCATCGTTCGACACGTGGTGCCGTGTTCGCCGTGCCGCCGGCGCGAGTGCAACGTCGCCGGGCACCCGTGCATGCGCGACCTCACCGCCGCCACGGTCCTCGCGGCCGCGCGCGAGCTGCTCGCGAGCTGAGCTCGGCGGAGGACAGTGGCCCTCTCGCCCTCTCGTGCAGAGGCCGACGCACGTGTGCGCACTCCAACGGCTTCGCGCTCGAGCGCCACTCGGACGCCGGATCGAGGTCGACGGTCGCGCGCGCGCCCGGCGGGCGCGGGCATGCGCATTGCCTTGGCGCGCGGCATGAAGCTCCTCACCGCCCTCGGCTTCGTGCTCAGCTCCTGCTACGTCCACCGGCACTACGACGATCCGCCGGTCTACGCCGAGATCGAGCCCAACGACACCGTCGACCAGGCTCCGCTCTACGCCGGCCTGCGCGTCGGCTCGGCCTTCTCGGTGCGCGGGCACATCAGCGAGTTCGGCGTGGACGTCTTCGACGGTGTCGCGGTGCGCGCCGACGAAGCGGTGGAGATCCATTTCGATCTCTACAGCGAGTCGTACGGAACCGACCTCGACGTGTGCGTCTTCGACCCCGATCTCGATCGTTACGTCGTGTGCGCTGACGGGCCGTGGGATCCGGAGCACGGCTCGGTGGTCGTGCTCGAGCCCGGCAAGATCATCCATCTCGTCGTCACCTCGGCTTTCGGCAACTGCGGCTATCGACTCGACGTGCATGCGAGCTACCCGTCCTACCCGCTGGGCTCCGCTCCGCCAGCGAACGCCTCCGACGCGGTGCGCGACGAGAAACGAGCGCGCGCCCAGGCGTATCGTGGCCTCGACGGCGCCGCGGACGCGTCGCTGCAGCTCGAACGCCGGCGCGCCGTCATCGTCGTCTACGATCTCGAGTCGGGAGAGGTGCGCGACGTGGAGGCCGCGTGCACGCGCGTGACGCGCGTGCGCTGAACCCGCTCGCACCCGACCTCGCGCACCGCGCGCCACCGACGCTTCGACGTCGAGTGGCGCGCGGCGCCGCTTCGGGCCGACCGCCATGCGCACGAGGGGGTACGGTTTCTTGAGGTTTTCCGGCAATGCAGCGGCAATTCGTCGCCGCCGGGAGCCGCGCCGTCCGCCTGGCGCTGGGAATGTCTTTCCTGGTCGCGTGTCAGGCGCTCCCCCCCGAGCACGGCGTCGACTCCCGCGCGGGTCCCGTGCGCGCGCGCGAACTGGCGCGCGCGCGCGAGGTGGCGCTGCTGCTCGACTCGCTCGAACCCAAGGTCGTCGCCGCCGTCCCGAACGCGCGCGCGCGCCGCGTCGAGGTCTGGGTGCAGGAATCCCCGGCTCTCTATCGCTTCGGGACGCGCGCCTATCAGGACGCGGACGGCTTCTACTGCGACGCGACGGGACGCATCCACCTGCGTGAGCGCGCCGACAGCCTGGAACGCACGCTCGCGCACGAACTCGTGCACGCGCATCTCGACGGCGCGTGGAACGCGTTGCCGGGGACCATCGAAGAAGGCCTCTGCGATCACATCTCCGCCGAATTGTGTCCCGACGCGCGGGAGCGGCTGCGCATCGGCCGCCTCTCGTGCGCGGCCTTCGCCCTGGGCGGCCTCGAGCTCGAGCTCTCCGCGCATTGGCCGGCCGACGCGCATCCGAGTTCGGCGAGCGTCGGGTTCCAGGCGCGACTGCGCCTGGAGAGCGAACCGCCGCTCTCGATCGATCCGCTCCACGTCTTCGACCGGCAGGCCGGCCTCTCCTCCAGCAAGCTGGAGCCTGCGCAGAAGAAGGCCTTCTACGGCCTCGCGTTCCTGGTCGTGCGCCGCATCGCGACGCACACGGGCATCGATGAGCTGCTGCGGGCCTGCGAACGCGCCCGCGAGGACGAGAGGCCGAAGCTCACGCGCCAGGAGCTGCTCCAGGCGGCCGGTCTCGATACCGACCCAGAGTCGTGGCGACGCGCCCTGGCCCAGGAGCTCACCGTCGAGGACCTGCGCGAGCTCGTGAATGCCCATCCGGAGTTCCTCGTGCACGCTCTCGATGAGTTCCTGGCCCCCTGCTCGACGGCGGCGGAGCTGGCGCTGGCGCTCGACCACGCGCGCGCCGAGCTCTCCGTCCCCGGCGGCAACGCCAGGCTGGAACTGCTTTCCGAACCGTTCGTGCGCGAGCGAGTCACGGCCGCGTTCATCGAGCGCCAGCCGGACGCGCTGGTTCGGCGCTGAAGCGCGGAAGAGGAACGGGCGGCCGTCGTCTGCCGAGCACCATGAAGCTGCTCCACTGGGTCCTCCTCGCTGGCGTCGCCGGGTTCGCCTACACGATCAAGGACATCGGCAAGCCCTCGGAAACCGTCGACCCGAGCGCCCCGCAGGTGCTGACCAGCTACTTCGCCAGCGGACACGTCCGCACCGAGGTCACCTACGCCGCCGGCCGCAAGGAAGGCCCCGCGCGCCAGTACCGGGCCGACGGCACGCTCGAATCCGAAGGGCGCTTCCACGAGAGCCGCATGGAGGGGCCGTGGACCTTCTTCCGGCAGGACGGCAGCGTCGACGTCGCCCGCAGCGGGACCTACGTCGCAGGTGAGCTAGAGCGGCCGGAAGTCGCCCGGACGCAGACTCTCGAAGAGCTTCCCAGCGCCAGCACCCGCGAGTAGAACCTCGCCCGATGCACGGCACGGGGAACGCTTCCGGCGCGCGAGCGCGGCGCCTCCTCTTCACGGTCACGACCGGACGCAGCGGCACCGAGTACCTGGCGCAGTGCCTCTCGCTTTTCGCCGCCGTCGAAGCGCGCCATGAACCTCGACCGCGCTTCTCGACCGCGTTTCGCGCCGTCGTCACGGCACCGGCGGTCGCGCGCGAGTTCTGGGAGCGCGAGAAGCTGCCCAAGATCGAGCGAGGCTCGTCCGCGATCTATGCCGAGACGAGCCAGTTCTTCTGCAAGGGGTTCGCCGAGAGTCTCGTCGACCTCGGCCGCGTGCCCGAGCTGATTCACCTGCGCCGCGCTCCACGCGCGACGGCGCGCTCCTTG
>JBGATX010000141.1:0-14246 GCA_044228975.1 Planctomycetota bacterium
GCGCTGCTCAACCGGCGACCCGACGCTGCGCGGGGTTCAAGGTCGGAGGGTGATTCGTGGCGTGAGGGGGGGATAGACTCGCGCGGCCTGGAAACCCTGGAGATTGGAAACATGCAGCTCGGAATTCGTTCACTCTCGGTCGTCGTTCTCGGTTCGTTGTTCTCGGCGTGCGCCAGCTCGCGTTCGAGCTTGCACGTCGTGACTCCGGCGTCGGAGGGACAGCGCGCGGCGCTGTTCCAGAAGGTCGCGGCGCTCGAGGGCACGTGGCAGAAGAGCGATCCGCAGCACAAGGACGCGGGGCCGCAGACGTCGAACGTGTTCAAGGTCTCGTCGAACGGCTCGATCGTGCGCGAGGTCATGTTCCCCGGCACGGAGCACGAGATGACGAACGTCTACCACATGGACGGACCCGACCTCGTGCTCACGCACTACTGCGCGATGGGCAATCAGCCCAGCATGCGCGCGCACGCCGGCGGCGACGCGAACGCGATCGACTTCCAGTTCGACGGCGTCTCGAACCTGCGCGCGCAGGACGAGCTCTACATGGGCTCGATGCGCGTCGTCTTCGTCGATCCGACGCACATCCGCCAGGAGTGGACGTCGTACAAGCAGGGCCATGTCGATCACTCGGTGTCGTTCGAGCTGACGAAGGTGAAGTAGCGACAGCCTCGGCGAAGGAGGGTCGCGGATCTCTGCGGCACGCTGCTTGGCGAGGCGCTGTCCGTCGCGCCTGCGTCGATCCGCGATTCACCGAAATCACGCCGCTGGATGCGGTCTGGGGCGACGGCGTCGAGCGCTACTGCCTGCCGCCTGTCGCGAGAAGCCCGTCGTGAGTAGCATCGACTGCATGATCGACAGTGAACTCCAGCGGCTGCTGGAAGCCGCACTCCAGTTGCCGCAGGCGCAGCGCGCGGCGCTGGCGGGATCGATCCTCGAGAGCCTCGACGAACTGGTGGACGACGAAGCCGAGGAGCTTTGGCAGCTCGAGATCGCGCGACGCTCGAGAGAGCTGGACGACGGCTCGGTCAAACCGATTCCTTGGGCCGAAGCGCGGCGCAGGATCGTCGGCGGCTGATGGTGCTTCGCGGCGTCGAGTTCCATCCGCAGGCGTCCGACGAAGCTCGCGCCGTGTTCGGCTGGTACGAAGCACTCAGTCCTCTCGCCGCCAGGGCCCGGTTCGTTGGGTTCGATAGGGCGATCGAGCTCATCGGGAAAGCTCCCAAGGGCTGGCCACACGCGTATGGAGTCACCCGGCGCTTCCTGATGCAACATCTTCCGCCGTTCATCGTCGTTCACGAACGCGACGAGATCGTGCAGGTGCTGACGCTCGGCGTCGGGGGTCGCGCACGGGAGAGCGGCCGAGAGAGCGCTGAACCCGCTGGGCTCGAGCGCGAGGTGCTGTGATGGAGCTCGACGAACTGCTCGATCTTCAGGAACTCTGGGTGGAGGATGGGGCCTTCCGCGACCTCCGCATCTCCGACGCATCCGAGGCGACGTGGGAATCGTTTGTCACGTACGTCCGGCGCGCGCCGCACGAATACTCCGAAGGCGATGAGAAACGCGCGTTGCCGTCGACCGCAGAGTTGCGCGCGCCCTTCGACGGTTCTCGCAGGCTGCGGGTCGCCGTGGGCGCGGCGACCGCCGACGGTTTCTTCAACGACCCGGATGCGATCGAGCTCACCATCGATCCGCACGAGCTTTCTAACGTCGAGATACGGGCGCGCATGCTGCGCTTCATCGAGAATTTGGCCCGCGCCGTCTCGACGACCGTGTGGCTCACCGTGGAGAACTGCCCGCACCTTCCGATCGCGAGCTTCGATCCGGTTCGAGCGACGTGGTCGGCCTACGTGTGACGCGTTGGATCGGTCGCGTTCCGTGGCCCCCGTTCGCCCCGCGTGAGGCTCCGCGAGCAGCGTGTCGGAAGCCATTGGCGCTCGTTGCTACGATGCGCGCGCTCACGCTCTTCCCGCAGGACGCCCCCGACGACCATGATCGACAAGCCGCTCATCGCGCAGACTTCGGCCCAGATGACCGCCGTGATCCGCCTCAACGTGCCGCGCGATCAGATGCGCGCCGTAATGGGGCCGGGATTGCGCGAGCTCATGGCCGCCGTTGCGCAGCAGGGCCTCACGCCGTCCGGCGCGTGGTTCACGCACCACTTCCGCATGTCGCCGGAAGCGTTCGACTTCGAGATCGGCGTGCCCGTCGGAGCGATGATCTCGGCGATCGGAAGGGTCGCGGCGAGCCGCTTGCCCGCGACCACCGTCGCGAAGACGACCTATCGCGGGCCGTATGAAGGACTGCCCGGCGCGTGGGGCGAATTCAGCGAGTGGATCAGCGCGCAAGGGCTGAAGACCGCGCCCGATCTGTGGGAGTGCTACGTCGCAGGCCCGGAGTCGAACGCGGACTCGTCGACCTGGCGCACGGAACTCTGCCGGCCTGTTGTGCGCTAGCCGCGCGCGAGAGCTCCGTGACGAACGACACGCGCTCCGCTTCGCACTTCATCCTCTACGTCGAGGATCAGGAGCGCAGCACCGCGTTCTACGCGAGCGTGCTCGCGCTGCGTCCGCGGCTCCACGCGCCGGGCATGACCGAGTTCGATCTGCCCGGCGGCGGAGTCCTCGGCTTGATGCCCGAGCACGGCATTCGCCGGCTGCTCGGCTCCGCGTTGCCGGATCCCGCGCGAGCTCGCGGTGTGCCGCGTGCCGAGCTGTACCTCGTCGTCACCGCCGCCGACGAACTTCACGCTCGCGCACTGAGCGCGGGCGCTGTCGAGCTGAGCCCGATGCAGCCTCGCGATTGGGGGGCGAGCGTGGCGTACTCGCTCGACCTCGACGGTCACGTTCTCGCCCTCGCTCGCGCGCACGAGCGTGCCGACATGCAGTCGTGAGCCACGCGCCGCTCGGATTGCGCGCTGCGCCGCCCAGAACCTGTGCTTGCTCTCGCGCATCACGCCCCATGGAGGGCGTCGCACGCGATCGGAGGGAGGCGATCGCTGCGCGACCTCGATCGTTCACGGATCGCGCGTGAACGCCATGCACCACCGTTCTCCCGGATGTCCTCGTCGCACTCGGCTCGTCTCGCTGTCGCGACGCGACCTCCGAGGCGGATTGTGGTGAATCGGCGCACGACCCCGGAGCTCGACGACCCACGCGCCGGCTCGCCGACCGCGATCGCCCGCTCCGAATGGACACGAGACCGTTGCGATCCGTGCGTCAACGAGCGGTGCCGACGTTCTGGAGTATTCTCTTCGGAATGAAGTCCGACAGGTCCAGTGACGCCGATCTGTTCCGCCGAGCGGCACGCCTCACGGGTACGAAAGAGCGAGTGGTCCTGGTGCGCCTGGCGCTCGAAGCCCTCATCGCGCGCGAGAGCGCGCGACGTTTGGCCGAGCTGGGTGGCGCGGAGCGCAGGCTGCGCGCGCCACGCCGACGTCTTGGCGGACGTGCTGCGTGATCCTCTCTCTCGCAGGTGGTTCGCATGCTCCGTCTTGCTCGGCGCGCCGAGAGCGGCGACACTGAATCCATGACGCTCCCCAAGTTCGACCTTGATGCCCTCAGCGCGGAGGAACGTCTCGAGTTGATCGAGCGGATCTGGGACAGCCTCTCGTCCGAGGACGTGGGGCTCACGGGTGCGCAGCACGACGAACTCGCGCGGCGCCTGAAGGACGCCGAGCTCCATCCGGAAGCCGGTGTCAGCTGGATCGAAGCGCAACGCCGCATCCGAGAGCGCAAAGGGTGAAGCTGCGGATCCGGCCGGCGGCGGTCCAGGATCTCGAGCAAGCCTGCGCCTGGTACGAGGCTCAGCGTCCTGGTCTCGGAGACGAGTTCCTCGACGCCGTGGACGATGTGATGTCGTCCATTGCCGAGAGCCCGTTGCGGCATCGAGTCCTGAGTCTCGACACGCGGCAAGCGCTCGTGCGCAGGTTTCCGTACCGCGTCCTGTATCGCGTCCTCGTCGACGAAGTGATCGTCGTCGCGTGCTTCCATGCACGTCGCGACCCGCGACGCTGGGATCTCCGTCGGTGAGGCGCAGCTGCGTACTCGCGCTCTCATCGGTCGCCCCGTTCGCACGCGGCGCGTTCAATGGAAGTCGTGGCTCGGCACCTGTGGCAGCTCGATGTCGAGCTTGGGTTCCCAGAGCTTCTGCGCGAGCAGGTGCACGACGCCTTGCTCGGATTGCAGCGTGCCGCTCACGCCGAGGAAGTTGAGCGTGCGCGCGAGCACTGCGTGGCGCTCGAAGACGTTCTCGCGCACGATCAGGTTCACGAAGCCCGTCTCGTCCTCGAGCGTCATGAACGTGATGCCCTTGGCCGTGCCGGGCCGCTGGCGGCAGATGACGAGGCCCGCGAAGTGCACGCGCGTGCCGTGCTCCATCCGCGCGACCTCGCGCGCGCTCGGCAGGCCGCGCGCGCGCAGGTGCTCGCGCCAGGGATCGAGCGGATGGCCGCGCGTGCTGTGGCTCGACTTGTCGTAGTCCCAGGCGATCTCCTCGGGCCGCTCGAGCGCGCGAAAGCTCGGCGTGGGCTCGTCGAGCGGGAAGAGCGAGGCCGTTTCCCCCGCTTTGCCCGCTTCGATCGGTGCGCGCGCTTCCCACAACGCTCCGCGGCGGTTGCCGCGCAAGCCTTGCAGCGCTCCGCACTGCGCGAGGCGCGCGAGCGCGCGTGAGTCGAGGCACGCGCGCACGCGCAGGTCGTCGATCGACGTGAACGCGCGCGCGCGTGCGGCGTCCTCGATGCGTTGCGCCTCGGCGTCCGAGAGGCCTTTCACTTGGCGCAAGCTCATGCGCACGGCGAAGCGCGCGCGAGAAGGGGAGCTCGGTGTCGCGCGCGCGCTTTCCTCGCGCGTCTCGCGTCGTGCTTCGCCCGTGCGCCGTGCGTCGCCCGTGCGTCGAGCTTCGCCCGTGCGTCCACCTTCACCGATGCGTTGAGCTTCACTCATGCGTTGCGCTTGGCCGTGCGCCTGCGAACGCGCGTCGCCGGCCTCCTGCACGCGCTCCATGCGACAGCGCACGCCGCTCGCGAGCACGTCGACCGGCCGGATCTCGACCCCATGCCGGCGCGCGTCGTCGACGATCGTCGCCACGCTGTAGAAACCCATCGGCTGCGCGTCGATCAACGCCGCGGTGAACTCGGGCAGGAAGTGGCAGCGCAGCCACGCTCCGGCATAGCTGATGAGCGCGAAGCTCGCCGCGTGGCTCTCGGGGAAGCCGTACTCGCCGAAGCCCTTGATCTGCTGGAACACGCGCTCGGCGAACTCCGCCGCGATGCCCTTCTTCTGCATGCGCGTCACGAGGCGCGCGCGGTGCTCGTCGATCTTGCCGCCCTTCTTCCACGCGGCCATGTCGCGCCGCAACTGATCGGCTTCTCCCGGCGTGTAGTCGGCGGCGACGACGGCGAGGCGCATCACCTGCTCCTGGAAGAGCGGCACGCCGAGCGTCTTCTCGAGCACGGGCTTCAGGCATTCGTGCGGGTACTCGACCTCCTCCTCTCCGCGCCGCCGGCGCAGGAAGGGGTGCACCATGCCGCCGGTGATCGGTCCGGGGCGCACGATGCTGACCTCGATCACGAGGTCGTAGTAGTTCCTCGGCTTCAAGCGCGGGAGCATCGCCATCTGCGCGCGGCTCTCGATCTGGAACACGCCGACGGTGTCGGCGCGCGAGATGAGCTCGAAGGTCGGCCCGTCGTCGGGCCGGATCGTCGCCATCGAGACTTCGAGAGCGCGCGTCTCGCGCAAGAGATCGAACGCGCGGTGCAGATGCGTCAGCGATCCCAGCGCGAGCAGGTCGACCTTGAACAGGCCGAGCGTCTCGATGTCGTCCTTGTCCCACTGCACGACCGTGCGCGCCTCCATGGTCGCGTTCTCGATCGGCACGAGCGACGTCACGGGCTCGTGGCCGAGCAGGAAACCGCCCGGATGGATCGAGAGGTGGCGCGGAAAACCCTCGATCTCCGCCGCGAGATCCACCAGCTGGCGCACGAGCGGCGCGCGCGCGTCGATGCCCGCGTTCTCGAGCCAGCCCTTGTCGATCGTCTCGCAATGGCCGAGCAGGCGCGACGCGCGCGCGAGCATCGTCGCCGGCAAGCCGAGCGCCTTGCCGACGTCGTTCCAGGCCGAGCGCGCGCGGTAGGAGATCACGTTGGCGACCATCGCGGCGCGCTCGCGGCCGTAGCGCGCGTAGACGTGCTGAATGACCTCCTCGCGCCGCTCGTGCTCGATGTCGAGGTCGATGTCCGGCGGCTCCGCGCGCTCCATCGACAGGAAGCGCTCGAAGAGCAGGCCCATGCGCACCGGATCGACGGCGGTGACGCCCAGGCAATAGCACACGACGGAATTGGCCGCCGAACCGCGGCCCTGGCAGAGGATGTCGCGCGCGCGACAGAACATCACGAGCTCGTGCATCGTGAGGAAGTAGCCGCCGTACTCGAGCGCGTGGATCACGCCGAGCTCCTTCTCGATCAGCGCCACCGTGGCGGCGGAGAGCTCGCGCCCGAAACGTTCGCGCGCGCCGGTGTAGACGAGCTTCGTGAGCCAGCTCGCTTCGCTCTCGCCGCTGGGCAGGTCCTGCGCCGGATAGCGGTAGCGGATCTCGCTCATCGAGAACGCGCAGCGCTGCGCGAGCTCGCGCGTGCGCTCGAGCGCGGCGGGATCGTCGCGAAAGAGCGCCTGCATCGCGCGCGGGGACTTCAGGTCGTGCTCGGCGTTGGGTTTCAGGAGCGCGCCGGCCTTCGTCAGGCTCGTGCCGGCGCGGATGCAGGTCACGACGTCCTGCAGCTTGCGCCGCGCGGGCGCGTGGTAGAGCACCTCGTTGCCCGCGACGAGCGGGAGGCGCCAACGTGCCGATCTCGCGCGCAAGCGCTGCTCGGGCTCGATCTCTTCGGCGAGCCGATGGCGCAGCGCGAGCGCGTGCAGATCGGAGCCGAAGGCTTCGCGCAAGAGCTCGACCGTCGGCGCGAGCGCGTCGTCGTCACGCGCACGCTCCAGGAGGCTCTCGGGTCCGCCCCACAAGGCGCACAGGCCCGCGGAGTGTCCGGCGAGCTCCCGCCAGCTCACGACCGAGCTGCCCTTCGCGCTGCGCAGGCGCCCGGCGCTGATCAGGCGGCACAGATTGGCGTAGCCCGCGCGCGTCTTCGCGAGCAGCACGATCGTCGTCGCGTCCTCGAGCGTGACCTGCGAGCCGACGATCACGCGCAAGCCGAGCTCCCGCGCGCGCCGGTACGCGCGCACGACGCCGTGCACGCCGTCGCGGTCGGTGAGCGCGAGCGCGTCGAGGCCGTGCGCGTGCGCCGTCTCGACGAGCTCCGCGGGCTGGCTCGCGCCCTCGAGGAAGGAGAAGGCGCTCTTCGCGAAGAGCGGCACGTAAGGAGGTGCTGTTCTCACGCGATCCATCCGTGCAGGAACCAGGCGTCGCGCCTGCGATCGAAGAAGACCCAGGCGAGATCGCCGCCGTGCGTCTCGACGAAGTAGTAGTCGCGCTCGACGCCGCCGTGCTCCCGACCCCACCAGCCGCCCGAGAGGCGATAGGGGCCGCGAGTGCCCGAGCGCGTCAGCGCGAGATGGGAATCGTCGCGCGTCAGCGCGAGATGGGAATCGTCGCGCGTGAGCGCGAGCTTGGAATCGTCGCGCGTGAGCGCGAGCTTGGCATCGTCGCGCGCGAGCGCCGCGTCGCCGCCCTTCCACGCGCGCGGCCGCTCGAGGATGCGCCGCACGAGCTGCGCTCGAGCGTCGAAACCCGAGCGCGTCAGCGCGAGTTCGAGATCGTCGCGCGTCGGCGCGAGCTTTCGATCGTCGCGCTCGCTCACCCGCGCGCGCTCGACGGACTCCGTCGAGCCTTCACCGTCGAAGCGTGGTTGTCCGCGTGCTTCGTCGCCCTCCGCGCGTGCTCGTTTCTCGAGCGGGCGCGCAGGCGCGACGTCCGTCGCACGCTCCTCTGGCGCTGCGGGCCGCACGGGCAGCGCGCCGTCGCGCGCTGCGATCCGTGCGCGCAGCTGCGCCGCGGGCCGCGGCGGCGTGAGCTCGGTGAGCTTCTCCCACGTGAAACGCGCCTCGGGCAGGTGCGCGCTCACGAGGCGTGCGCGCACGACGACCTCGTCGCCGAAGAGCGCGCGCAACGCGTCGAAGGCGCGCCGCGCGGCCAGCGGATCGCGCCGCCGCGCGTGCTCGAAGAGCTCGCCGGTGCGCGGCGCGCGCAAGTTGCCTTCGAGCTCGACCTCGAGCCCGTGGACGCCGTTCTCGAAGCGCACGGTCGAGAGGCGCAGGCGCAGGAGGCGCAGCAACCAGTCGAGCTGCGGCGCGGGCGCGTCCTGCGCGCTCTCACGGCCGGCATCGTCCGCGCTCGACGCGGCCGGCGGAGCCGAGGGAGCGCGCGCGAGCTGCGCGTCCACCGTGGCCGCGCTCGTCGAGCGTCCGGGCGGCGCGATGCGTTCGACGTGCGTCGCGGCCGGGCTCTCGAGCTCGAAACGCACGCTCAGGCTGCCGAGCATGCGTCCGGCCGCGCTCAAGCGCCGCTCGAGCGCGAGCGCGAGATCGGCGACGTGCGCGAGCAGGCTCTCGAGCGCGTGCTCGGGGAGGTCGAAGTCGACGCGCGCCGACAAGGGCACGCGCTCGAGCACCGGATCGAGCTCGGGCGCGAGCTCGCGCGCCGCGAGGCGGTGCAGCGCGCGCAGCTCGGGACCGAAACGCGCGGCGAGACCGTGCTCGTCGAGGCGCACGAGAGCGCCGACGTCGCGCACGTCGAGCAGGAAGAGCTCGTCGCGCGCGCGCGGCGGCAAGTGGAGCTGCGCCAGCGGCAGCTCGAGCGCGAGCGCGCGTTCGCTCTCGACGTCGCGCAGGACGAGCACGTGACGCGACGCGAACGTGCGCGCGAGCGCGGGCGCGGAGCGGTGCGCGGGTTTCTGTGCCGATTCAAGCTCGACGTCGCGCGGGCGCGCGCGCGTTGTCGCCGATGCCTGCTCGACAGCATTGTTCTGCGCGCGATCCGATGCATGTTCGCGCTCGCGAAGATGCGCGCGATCCGATTCCTGTTCGCGCTCGCGAAGACGCTCGCGATCCGATTCCTGTTCGCGCTCGCGAAGACGCTCGCGCTCACGGGCGAGTGTCTTCACGGCTGCATAGCTCGCGAAACGCCGGAAGCCGATCGCGACGCGCGCCTCGAAGCCGGCGGTGCGCAGGCAGGTGACGAGCTCCTCGCCCCAGGTCCGCAAGGACGCGAAGAGATGCGTCAGGCCCGACGCGTCGAGCCAGAAGATGCCCGCTTCGGCGGGAGAGGGCTCGACGTGCGGGCTGAAGCGTTGCAGCAACGAGGTGAGCGCGGCGATCTGCGTCGCGATCTGCGCGGCCGGCACCGTTCCCGCGCGCAGCGTCGCGCAGCGCGCCATCGCGGCGGCGTAGCTGAGCCCCGTGACGACGCCCGCGTGCGCGGCGCGCTCGTCGACCCACAGGATCGGAGCGTGCGGCAGCTCGCGCTCGACGACGACCACGGCCGCGTTCGACCATTCGGGGTGCGCGCGACGCAGGATCTGCAGCGGCAGGGCGGGCAGCTCAACACAAGCCAGGCGGTCCATGGCACTCCTCGCGCCGCGACCACCCACCCGGATGACGACGGTCCTTGGTGACGGAGAGCTCGCACACCCATCCCGTGTGCGTGCGCCGCTGCGTCACATCGCCGCGCAAGGAGACGAGCGAGCCGAGCGACGGCTCGTCGCTGCGCTTGCGCGTCAGGAAGACGATCGCGCAGTCGTGCGCGCGCGCGAGGCCCGCGAGGCGCGTCAGCGCGAAGAGCGGCAGGCGCGCGCTCGCCGCGGCGAGGTCGAGCACGACGAGGTCGAAGGCGCCCGAGCGCGCGAGCAGATCGGCGGCGGTGGCGAGGTCGCGCAGCTTGGGCACGCGCACGAGCGCGAGCGCGTCGAGGTCGACGCCCGCGGCCTCGACGTCGGGCGGGAAGAAGGAGCTGCCGCGCGCTCCGATCCATCCGACGTGAGCGCCCTGCTCCTGCGCGCGGCGCACGAGCGCGCAGGCCTGCGTCAAGGTCGCGCTGGCGTGCTCGCCGCAGAGCTCGCACAGGCGGCCGGCGAGGTCGCGCGGATCGAGGGAGCGCGCGTTCGGGAGGGAATCGCTCGCGCGCGCCGAGAGCACCGGCAGCGTGGACGCGGCCGCGATGGACGCGTCGTCGAACGCGGGACGTGTCGTGGGCGTGCGCGCGGACGGCGCGCAAGGAGCGGAGTGCGGGAGGGGATCGAGCAATGCACGCCTCGCTCGCTCAAGCGTGCTCCGAAGGCGACGGCGCCGACGCGCGTGCGGGCTTCAGGTAGCGGCGCACTTCGATCACGCGGCCGAGCAATTCGAGCTCCGCACCACTGGGCACTCGGATCGTCTGGAAGTCCGGATTGGCGGGCACGAGCTCGATCGTCGCGCCGTGGCGGCGCAGCGTCTTGACCGTCGCTTCGCCGTCGAGCTGCGCGACGACGATCTCGCCGTCGAGGGTTTCGGGTCGCGCGCCGTGCACGCGCTCGACGATGACGACGTCGCCGTGCAGGATGCCCGCGTCGCGCATGCTCTCGCCGCGCACGCGCAGGGCGAAGAGCTCGCGCGTGCGGCGCGCGAGGGACTTGGTCGAGGCGCCGTGCGGCTCGATCTCGATCGTCACGTGGCCGTCGGCTTCCTCGATCGCTTCGCTGAGCGCGCCGGCGGCGACGCGGCCGAGGATGGGGACGAGGAGCGTGGGCTTCGAAGTCGAGCGCGGCAGCCGGTAGCCGCGCGCGATGCCGGGGTGCTTGGTGAGACGGTTGTCGGTGACGAGGCGCTCGAGGTGCTCGCGGGCGGTTTGGACGGCGCTCAGGCCGAGAGCTTCTTGGACTTCGCGCACGCTGGGCGGGTGGTTGTGGGCGAGGCGTTCGCGCATGAACTCGAAGATGCGCTCGCGCATCTCGCCGGTGCGGCCGCGGGTGGCGGAGCGGGGGGAGGGCTTTTTCTTGCCCGGGGACATGCGGGCAGGATACCAGACGGGTGTCTGGAATCCAAGATGACGCGTGTCGGTCGGGGCGCGAATGCCGGAACCGGGCCGAAGGCGTTGCCCCGAGCAACGCGCCACACGCGCGTGCTTCCGCATCGCGGACCCCGCACGACCGCGGGGCGGAGGACCGCCCCACGATCGCGCGGGGTGCTGGGGCGGAAGGGGAGTGTGGGAGGCGGAGACCTGTGGTGCGGGGAGGGACGCGGGGGAGTTGCTCACGCGCGGGGGATCCGTCGAGATCGTTGCGCGAGCGAGGGAGCGCGGGGGGTCGAGGTCGAAGCGTGCGGTGGGGAGTGCGAGGTGATGCGAGGCGGACGATGCGTGGCGCGGGAGGCTCGCGACGAGGCTGCGGTGTGCGCGGACGGGTTGCGGACGTCGATGTTTCAGTGCGTCCACTCGAGCGTCGTGCTCGCGCCGTCCTGGAGCGGGATCGTCAGCGGGTGCCAGGTCGCAGGAAGCGACATGTCGGCGAGCGTGGCGATCTCGTATTCGCCCGGCGCGAGGACGAGCGGCATCAGGAGCACGCGTTCGGGTCCCACGGGCTCGCGGCGCTCGAGCACGAACTCCGGCGGGATTCGCCGGCGCACGTAGATCCCGCCCATGTCCGGTCGAGTGGCGTACTCGACGCGCAGCGTGAGCGCGCGCGCGGAGCGCGGATCGTCGTCGACCACGGTCGTGCTCGCGGGCTCGATCGTGATCGCGCGCTGATTCCAGAGTCGCCCGTGACGCCAGAGATCGACGAGGTAGCGGCCGGCGACGAGCTTGCGCTCGCCCGGCGGAGGGCCCCAATCGCGATCGAGGACCGAGGTCGGCAGGACGTCCGCGTTCGTCGGCACGTGTCGCAAGCCCCAGCCGAAACCGGGCTCGCTCGCGAGCTCGCCCGCGTTCCACGCCAGCGTCCCGAGCGCCGGCAGCACGAGCTCTCCCGCGTCGAACGGTTGGCCCGGACGCAGATCGAACGGCCCGAAGTCGATCGATCCCTCCGCGCCGAGGATCGCGCTGACGTAACACGGGCCCGGCGGAAGGCGCGTCGGAACGACACAGCCTTGCGCCACGTTCAAGAGCGACTGGTAGCCCCACTCCGGCACGTGCACCGCCGCGGTCGGCGCCGGCTCGGGGCGCGCGCCGGAGCGCGTGAAGCAGGCGGAGAAGAGCGCGAGGCCCTGTTCGACGTCGGGCAGCTCGATGCGCCAGGGTTCCTCGCGTTCGACGACGTTGGCCAGGCGTTGCGCCGGATGTTCGTTGCCGATGCGCGGGTAGATCCACACGTCCATCGGCTCGTCCGCGACTTCGAGGAACTCGGCGCGGCCGTGCTCGTCGGCGCGCGCGCGCAGCGTCCAGCCCGTGGGGTCCTTCGCGGACAGCGTCGATTCGGCGTGCAGTGAGAGCTGCACACCCGCGCCGGCGGCCGGCGATCCGTCCTCGTTCACGACGTCGATGCGCAGTCCCGCGGCGCGACGCAGCACGGGATCCCAACGCTGCTCGGCCCCTGCTCGGGATTCGACGCGCAGGCGAGCCAGGCGCGGCGGCGTTTCGCCGCTCGTCGCGCTGACGTGCACGGTCTGTCCGGGCGCAGGCAGATCGAGCGCGAACTCGCCGTTGCGATCGCTCTGCGTGCTCGACGGAGTCGCGGCGATGCGCGTCGCCCACGCGATGCGCACGCCGGACATGGGCGCTCCGTGCTCGTCGCGCACCGTGCCACGCAGCTTCGGCGCGCGCTCGAGCGCGAAATCGACGTCTTCGCGGCCGCGCAGGCCGTCGACGGTCGTGCTCTGCGACGTGAGGAATCCGGTTGCGGTCAGGCTCCAGTCCGCGCCCGAGGCCGGGAGGCGCGCGACGAGGAATCGACCCTGCGCGTCGCTGACGACCTCGATCGGATGGGTCAGCACGCGCGCCACGAGCCGTCCGGCGCTCTCGACCTCGCGCAGCATCGGCAGATGCGGCGTGACCGTGAGGCGTGCGCCGGAGATCGGCGTGCCGGCGCTCGCATCGCGCACCGTGCCGGCGAACCCGCGCGTCGACGCGGGGAAGCGCAGCTCGACCTCTCCGTCGGGATCGGTGGGCGGATCGACGACCCAGGCATCGGGCGAGTCGCAATCCGCGCCCGAGAAACGGAGCGTGATCGAGCGCGTGAGGTCGAGCTCGTCGATCTCCGTCGCACCGAGCACGTCCAAGCCGCAGGACACGCTCGCGCGTCCGTTCGCGTCGGTGCGCGCGACGACGGCGGTCCAACCGACCAGCTTGGAGCGCAGATGCAGCTCGACGCCGTCCAACGCGGCGCCGTCGGCTCCGGTGATGCGCAGTCGCAGCGATCGTGCGGGAGACTCGGGGAGAGGGACGGAGGAAGAGGGCGTGGCTGTGCGCGACTCTCGTGCGAGCTCCGCTGCGCCGGGGACGCGCTGCACCTCGCTTCGAGCGTCGAGCGCGAGCGCAGAGGAGAGCTCGCCGCTCGCACCGCGCTCGGGTTCCTGCGCGGGGATCGACCGTGCGAGCGGCTCGCGCTCGCGCCCTTGCGTGCGCCAGAATCCGAAGGCGATCGCCGACGCGAGCGCGACTCCCGCAAACGACCACCACAGCCAGGCGAGAGCGAATGCCGCTCCGGCCGTCGCGCGCGTCGACCCTTCGCGCGGGCCTCGACGGGCGAGCAGGACGAGCGCGCTCAACCACGACTCGCGGTCGCCGTGCGAGCGCCGGTCGAGGTTGTCGCGCAGCTGCGCGAGCGCCGTGCGCAGCTGCGTCTTGATCGTGTTCTCGGGGCGCTCGAGCTTGCGCGCGATCTCGGCGATCGAGAGCTCGTCGAAGAACCGCAGGCGGATGACGGTGGCGTACGGCTCGTCGAGCTCGTCGACGGCGGCGCGCACGGCGGCGGTGATCGAGTGGAGGCTCGCGAGCTCGGCGGGGGTCGGAGTGTGGGGTTCGCGCGCCGCGGCGTGCTCGTGGCGGGCGCGACGGTGCTTGCGGCGCAGGTGGTCGAGGAGCTTGAGCCGCGCGACGGCATGGAGCCAGGAGCGGGCGGGTGGCGTCGACGTGTCGACGCGCTCGAGGCTGGCGAGGTGCGTTTCCTGTGCGATGTCGCCGGCGGTCGCGGAGTCGGTGACGAGGCGCGAGGCGAGGCGGCGGAGCCAAGCGTCGGTGTCGGAGAGGGTGGACGCGCGAGGGGGCTCGGGGACGGGCGGAGAGTCGACGTCGCGGGGGGCGAAGTCGGAGTCGGAGTCGGAGGGGATGCCGGGGGTGGG
>JBGATX010000142.1:0-14224 GCA_044228975.1 Planctomycetota bacterium
TTGTCGCACGCGTCGCCGAAGTTGTCGCCATCGGTGTTCGTCTGCGTCGTGTTCGCCGCTGCGACGCAGTTGTCGCAAGCGTCGCCGACGGTGTCCGCGTCACCGTCGGTCTGGGTGCTGTTCGCGACCAGCGGGCAGTTGTCGCACACGTCCCCGCGACTGTCGCCGTCGGCGTTCGCCTGCGAGTTGTTCGCGACGGAGACGCAGTTGTCGCAAGCGTCGCCGAGATTGTCGCCATCCGCATTCGCCTGCGATGCATTCGCGACCGTCGGACAATTGTCGCTGGCGTCCGGTACGCCGTCACCGTCGCCATCGCCACCGGAGCTTCCAGCCGGAACTTCGACGCCGCTGATGACCACGGTCCCGCCGGTCTTGAAGAGCCCGAGCGACGCGCTGCCGCTGACCGGCGCCGCGTTGGCATCGAAGCGGAAGTTGTAGAGCGTTCCCCAGCGCAAGGCGTTCGCGTTGGCGTTCTGCGCCAGCGTCTGCGTGCTCCAGATCAACGAGCCGCCGGCCTGCACGGTGGTCCAGTCCGTACCGTCGACGTCGGCGCCCGAGTTGCCATCGCCGCCGCGATACGCGACGTCATGGAAGCCGATGTTCGAAACCGTCACGCCGGCCGGGATCGGGATGGAGAAGGAACGTCCCGACGCGTCGCTACTCAAATTCGCCAACGCGTACTCGTAATGCCACTGACCGCCACCGAGGCTCGTGCTCTTGAATCCGAGGACCATCAACGAATTGCCGTCGTACGGCGCCGACACGCCCTCGGGTACGAGCACGTTGACGAGCGTGACCGCCGGATCGATGGCTTTCCACGCCTCGATCGCCTGATCCTTGCGGACCGTCGCGCCGGCGAACGCGAAATCCCAGGCGCTGGCGGAGCCGCTGACCGAGACCTCGCGGTACGACGCGTTGTTGTCGGCGTTGTTCGCGGCCGCGTCGTCCTGGGTGACATAGATCGCTTCGCCGAAGTAGCGCGTTCCGCCGCCGCTCGCCTCGAGATCGGCGACGTCGACCTGGATGCGGCCGTTGTTGCCGCCGGCAGGATGCGCGTAGACGTTGGAGAACACTCCCGTGTACGCATTCACCGGGAACTTCGGCCCGAGTCCGCTCTGTGTTCCGTTGCGCGACGCGGTGTACGGATCGGCGCAGCCCACCCCGAGCGCGGTCCCGTTCGTGCCCGAGCACGTCGGGCAACAGAGCGTGTTGTTCAGCGCGAGGAAGCCGTGCTTCACCCAGCTCTGTCCGACCTGCTCGAACCGCGCCGCGCCGTTCACGACCTTGTAGCGGTACAGTCCGCCGGCGATGACCGGATGCCGGTTGTCGGACGAGAACCAGTTCACGTTCTGCGTGCCGATGTTGCAGGAGTACGTTCCCAACGACAGCGCTTCGAGGCCGCTGGCGGCCGTGTAGTT
The DNA here is from genome assembly GCA_044228975.1 of Planctomycetota bacterium. GTDB lineage: Bacteria > Planctomycetota > UBA1135 > UBA1135 > JADJNY01. The sequence goes on from JBGATX010000142.1 coordinate 1,419, forward strand.
CTGCGGTCCGGTGATGTCACCGACGATCACGTCGGGCCCGGTCGTCTCCGGACACGCCGGCGGCGCACCGGCGGCGAGCGAGAAGCTCCCGCTGCCAGCAGCGGCGCCAGGGAAGCAGCCGAGCTGGATCGTGTACACGCTTCCCGCAGTCGCGCTGAAGGCGAGTTGCGTCTGCGTGCCGCACGAATCGTCGTTGCACGCGAGCGGCGCAGCCGACGGACAGCCCGAACCGGCGTAGACCGCGACCTTCGAATCGATGCTCGTCAACGAACAGGTCGAGAGCGTGATCGAGCCGGTCGACGGCGCGGTCCATGCGAACCACACGTCGCGCTCGATGTTCGAGCTTCCGAAGAAGTTGCAGGCGGCCTGGCCCTGCCCCTGAGTGCCGGTCGTCGCGCTGGTGTTGTTGAACGCGAACGAACCGGTGCCGCTGATCGGCGTCGGCGTCGCGCAGCTGTCGGAGCCCTGAGCCGCAGAGATCGAAACGGACAGCACGACCGCGAGCGCGGCGAGAGCGCCGCGCCGAGATGAAGAGACGGACATGGTGTGGACCGGAAACGCTTTCCAGAGGACCGAAGGAGCGAGCGTGCTTGCAGCGTACCCGACCGGCGTCGGACTCGCCGTGTTCGGCCCGGATGCGCCCGGGCGATTGCCCGCAAGGACTGCGACGAACGGGTCGGCATCCCGCGGGCGCAAAGATCGAGCGAAGCGGATAGAGTGCCAACGTGTGGATCGCTCCCGGTCCGGCGGCGTGAAGGCGCGCCGCGAGCTCGCGTTCGTCGACTTCCTCTCCGTCTCCGGCCCCCCCCGATGAAGAGCTCCCTCTCGCGCGCCGCCGCGCTCCTCTGCGCGTCGGCCACCTGCGCGCTCGTCTTCAGCAACACCGCGTCCGCCTGGCAGGAGTGCGTGTTCCCGCTGCATCCGGGGCCCACGTTCGTCACGCAGCCCGACGGACACGCGCTGGAGCTGCACCTGCGCGGCGACGCGCACGCGTTCTGGCACGAGGACGCGGACGGCCGCGCGGTGCTCGAACACGACGGACGCTGGTTCTACGCGAAACTTGGAGCGGACGGAGCCTTGCACGCGACCGATGTAGCGGTCGACGAGCGTGATCCGAGACGCCAGGCCATGCCGCTCCATCTCCGGCCGACTCACGCGCCGTACGGCGTCTCGCCCTCCAGCGCACCGCTGGCGGGCGCGGCTCAACCGTCGCCGCACGGCCCCAGCGGCTCGTTCCTGCTCGGCACGGGCACGGTGAACAATCTCGTGCTCCTGCTGCGCTTCTCGAATCACGGTCCGAGCGGCCAGAACCGCACGTTGCCGAGCGTCGCGAACGTCACGACGATCATGAACGCGGTCGGCGGCGATCCGACCCTCGCGCCGACGGGGAGCGTGCGCGATCACTATCTGCAGACGTCCTACAACCAGTTCACGATCAATTCGACTGTCGTCGGCTGGCTCGACATGCCGAACACGGAGAGCTACTACGCGAATGCGAACTCCGGCCTGACGGACCGAACGTGGGAGCTCATCCAAGCCGGCCTCGCGGCCGCTGATCCGCTGGTCGATTTCCATCAATTCGATCAGGACAACGACGGCTGGATCGATGCCATCACGATCCTGCACTCGGGCTACGGCGCGGAGTGGGGCGGCGCCGACCAGTACGGGACGAATTACGTCGACCGCATGTGGTCGCACAAGTGGGAGATCCCGCCGTGGACGACGGCCGAGGGGGTGAAGGTCTCCGACTACAACATCTCGCCCGGTTTGTGGGCGACCTCCGGTTCCGGACCGGGCCGAATCGGTGTCGTGTGTCACGAACTCGGGCACTTCTTCGGGATGCCGGATCTCTACGACACCGGCGGCGTCGGCGGCAGCAGCCAGGGCATCGGCAATTGGTGCCTGATGGCGGCTGGCTCATGGGGTTTCGACGGTTCCCAACAGTACCCGTCGCACATGTCGGCCTGGTGCAAGGTCAAGCTCGGCTGGGTCGTGCCCCAGTTGTTGTTGCCGGGCGCGTTCAATGCTCCCCAGGTCGAGACCAACGCCAGCATCTTCAAGCTCGACAGCGGGTATGCGCCTGGCGAATACCTGTTGATCGAGAATCGCCAGAAGACCGGTTTCGATCTCCAGCTCCCTCAAGGCGGGCTTGCCATCTGGCACGTCGACGAAGGCAAGGGGAGCATGACTCAGAACACGCCCAACAACGACGAGGGCTTTCCGGGGCAATCCGGTTGGCCGGGCAATGGACGCCATTATCGCTTGGCGCTGCTTCAGGCCGACGGCGGCTATGACATGGAGCACAATCTCGACCGAGGCGACAGCGGCGACGTGTACCGAGGCGGCGGCGTGACCTCGATCGACAATTCCACGGTGCCCGATACGCGCGGTTATCAGGGCGGAACGTTGATTTCGAACTCCAACCGCATCCAGGGCATCGCCGCCTCGAGCGCGAACATGGGCTTCACGGTGGTGAATGCCTCCGGGCCGGCGATCACCACCGCGAGCGCGCCGAACGCGACGCTCGGAGCGGCGTATTCGCTCTCGCTCACCAGCAGCGGCGGGAGCGCGCCGCGGACCTGGTCGGAGTTCGTCGAGGCTCCCAGCTATTCGATCACGGATCAAGGCGCTCAAGCATTCACGCTCGGCGGAACCGCGCAGAACTGGAAGGCCGACGATCAGGTCTGGTCGTTGACGCTGCCATTCCCGTTCCCGTACTTCGAGACGAACTACACGCAGGTCTTCGTCAGCTCGAATGGCTTCATCGATCTCGCGCCCACCGACGCCGAGGCGGCGAATCGACAGGACTGGCTGCGCTTCAACCTGCGTATCGCCGCGATGTGGGACGATCTGACGACGAGTCCGGGCTCGCGCAACATCTTCGTGGACACGTCCGTTCCGGGCGAGGTGCGCGTGCGCTGGGCGGCGGAGACTCTGTCCGGCGGCCAAACGTGCAATTTCGCAATTCGGCTCCATTCCGACGGACGGATTCGATTCGAGTACGGCTCGGGCAACACTGGTTTGACGCCCACGGTGGGCATCGGAGGGGGGCGCGGTGGCTTGTTCGCCATCCCGAGCACGCACGATGCCCACACATCGCTGACCAACGCCAACTTCCTGCTCTTCACTCGCCAGGGCTCGCAGCTGCCACCGGGGCTGACGTTGAGCAGTGCAGGCGTGCTCAGCGGCACGCCGACGTCGGCCGGCACGTACCTTCCGCGTCTGCGCGTCACCGATTCGAATTTCCGCTACGACCAACGCACGCTCTCGGTCACGGTGAGCGCGGGTACCGACACGGATGGGGACGGCATCGCGGATGGAAGCGACAATTGTCCGACGGTCGCGAATGCGTCGCAGGCGAATGCGGATGGCGACAATCTCGGCGACGCTTGCGACAACTGCGTCTCCGTCGCCAACAACTCGCAGGCGAACGCGGACGGCGACAGCCGCGGGGACGTGTGCGACAACTGCCCGCTGGTCGCCAACAGTACCCAGATCGACGGTGACGCGGACACGGTCGGCGACGCCTGCGACAACTGCGTCGCAGCGGCGAACACGACGCAGACGAACACCGACGGCGATGCGTTCGGCGATGTGTGCGACAACTGCGTCTCCATCGCAAACAACTCGCAGGCAAACGCCGACGGCGACAGCCGCGGAGACGTGTGCGACAACTGCCCGCTGGTCGCCAACAGCACGCAGACCGACGGTGACGCGGACACGGTCGGCGACGCGTGCGACAACTGCGTCGCGGCAGCGAACACGACGCAGACCAACACCGACGGCGACAACTTCGGCGACGCTTGCGACAACTGCGTCTCCATCGCGAACAACTCGCAGGCGAACGCCGACGGCGACAGTCGTGGGGACGTGTGCGACAACTGCCCGCTGGTCGCCAACAGCACGCAGACCGACGGTGACGCGGACACGGTCGGCGACGCGTGCGACAACTGCGTCGCGGCTGCGAACACGACGCAGACCAACACCGACAGCGACGCGCTCGGCGACGCGTGCGACAACTGTCCGCTGGTCGCGAACGCCGGGCAGACCGACGGCGACACGGACGCGGTCGGCGACGCCTGCGACAACTGCATCGCGATCTCGAACCCGACTCAGACCAACTCCGACGGCGACAGCTTCGGTGACGTCTGCGACAACTGCTCCACGGTCGCGAACGACTCGCAGGCCGACGCGGACAACGACGCGGCGGGAGATGCCTGCGACAATTGCCCGGCGATCACGAACGTCTCGCAAGCCGACGGCGACGCCGATGGTCGTGGCGACGTGTGCGACAACTGCCCCGCAGTCGCCAACGCGTCGCAAGTCGACCAGGACACCGACGGTCTGGGCGATGCGTGCGACAACTGCGCGACGATCGCCAACCCGACGCAGGCCGACTGCGACAACGACAACCAGGGCGATGCGTGCGAGCTCGCCGGCGGAGCTCCCGACTGCAACCTGAACCAGATCCCCGACGCGTGCGACATCGCGGCGGGCACGGTGATCGACGGCAACCTCGACGGGATTCCCGACAGCTGCCAGAGCGGGATCCAGTCGGTGTTCTGCTTCGGCGACGGTCTGGACGTGCTGGTGACGACGTCCTGTCCGTGCGGCAACTTCGGAGCGGCGGGCCACGGCTGCGCGAACTCGTTCAATCCGCAGGGAGCGCAGCTCGCGACCAGCGGCGCGACCAACCCCGACACGCTCGTGCTCGCGGCGAGCGGCATGACGAACATCGCCACGACCTCGGCGATCTTCCTGCAGGGCGACCAGCGCACGAGCGCGGGCCTGGTCTTCGGCGACGGCGTGCGCTGCGTCGACGGCAACCTGATCCGCCTGGGCAACAAGCCCACGCCCGGCGGCGTCGCCAGCTACCCCGAGCTCGGCAACGCGAGCATCTCGATCCGCGGCGCGGTCACTCCCGGCGGAGGCGAGACGCGCTACTACCAGACCTACTACCGCAACGCCGCCGCGGCTTTCTGCCCTCCGGCGACCTTCAACGTCACCAACGGGTCCATCGTCGTCTGGTGATTCCCGCGCAGCGCTCGCTCCGACGCGTGGAGCGCGCGGCGCGGGCGGCTGTTTCGCGACCGATCACGCTTCGACGCAACTCGACTGCGTAACCTCGCACGCTCGGGTGTCACGCACGAACGAGCACGACGCGCGCGGGGTGCATCCCGAGCGCGTCGTGGAGCAGGCGCAGGGCGTGCGGAGCACGCCGCACGCGACTCAAGGAATCAGTGACCAGCTCAATCGCACGCGCGTCACGGGCGGCGACGGAATGGAATCGACGACGATCGTCGGCTTCCGCGTGGGACTTCCGGCCGCCTGCGCGCCTCCGACGCGCTGTGCCGCGGACGGCGAGCGGAGCGAGGCAGACGTCGCCTGCGCGAGCGTCTGCACGGCATGCGCCGCGCTCGCACGGCTCGATGCGGAGCTCGCGTCGACGATCGATGACGACGAGCCCGGGAGGATCGGCGGGGCGATCGGTTCCGTGTGGAAACTGCCGTCGACCAGTCCGACGGACGACAGGACTCCCGCTTCGCTGCGCAGCAACTGCGCGACGAGCACGCCGACGCCGTCGGAGTCGATGGCCCACTCGCCCTCGACCGTCGCGACGAGTCGCGGCTCGCCCTTCGACGAAGAGTCCAGTGGTGCGTAGAGCACGCCCTGGATCGCGCCCGCTGGCGCGTGCTCGGCGTAGAAGTAGTAGGGCGTCACGCTCGCCTCGAGGCGGTACTCGGCGAGCGAGCGCGAATCGACCAGGTGCGCCACGAAGAATCCATCGGCCAGCCCGGGCAGGATCATCGTCCCGCGACCGACGCCAGCGAGTTCGACCTCGATCGGATCGATCGGGTGCGCGGAGCCCGCGCGCTGGATCTGCTGCCCCGGCGACGGGGCGGCGAGCGCGACGAGGGCGGGAACGATGAACAACGGGGCGATGCGGGGAAGCTTCATGGCACGTTCTCCAGGGGTTTTCGTGCGCGCGAGCGTCGGGAGCAGCGGACGCGCGACCTGACGGGCGCCGCAAGCCTGAAGCGTCTCCGAATCGATCGCACGAAATCGATGCGAGTTGGAGCGCGGCGTCGCACTCGGTTCGCGCGCATCGCGCGACACGCGACTTCCGTCGACGAGCCGCATTCCGCCGCATTTTCGCGTGACCGCGCGCCTGCGCCGCGACGTCAATCGCCCCTATTGCGTTCCGCCCACAGGCGTGCGGCAACGCTCCACAACGCGTTCGCCGGAGGCGCGCACTCGAAGCTCGCGTCCTCGGCCCGGGTGGGATGACGGAAGCGCAGCGCGAGCGCATGCAGCGCGATCGTCTTGTCGGGGAGCGCCGCGGACGCCCCGTACTTCAGATCCCCCAGCAACGGCGTGCCGAGCGCGCGAGCGGCGCTGCGCAGCTGGTGAGCGCGGCCGCTCAACGGCTCGAACGCGTACACGGTTTGCCCGCGCCCGCGTGCGAGCACGCGCCAGCGCGTCACGGCGCGGCGCGCGGCGTGCGTGCCCTCGCGCACGGGCGTGACGACGTTGCGGCGCTCGTCCTTGAGCAGCCACTCCACGATCTCGCCGGAGTCTGCTGGGGGTCCTCCAGCGCCGATCGCCCAGTAGAGCTTGTGGAATCGACCCTCGCGCAGCTCCTGCGAGAGCCGAGCAGCGGCCTTGCTGGTGCGCGCGAACACGACCAGGCCCGAGACCGGGCGATCGAGACGGTGCACGATGCCCAGGAACGCGCGTCCTGGCTTGTGGAATTCGCGCTCGATCCACGAGCGCGTGCGCTCGAAGAGGCTCTCGTCGCCGCTCTCGTCAGGGACCGTCGCGAGGCCCCCGGGCTTCGCCACGACGACGAGATGGTTGTCGCAGTGGACGACTTCGAACGGCGAGCTCATGCGCTCGCGCGCTCGAGAGCGAGATCGCGGCTCCAGCGCGCGCAGAAACCGGCGGGCAGCGCGCGACCGCCGCCCTCGCAGGGCAACGCGAGCTCGCCGGAGTGCAGCTCGCCCTCGCCCAGGTCCGCGAGCAGGTTCTGCAGCGAGAGTGGCGAGCAGCCGATGGCGTAGGTGGAGAGGATCACGAGCGCGCGCGGCTCGAGCAGCTCCTTCAGCGCGTCGATGAGTTCCGCGACGTGGTCCTCGAACTGCCAGGTCTCGCCGCGCGGGCCGCGGCCGAAGTGCGGCGGATCGAGCAGTACGACGTCGTAGCGGGCGCGCCGGCGCACTTCGCGGCGCGCGAAGGTCAGCGCATCGTCGACGAGCACGCGCAAGGCGTCGTCGCGCAGTCCCGAGAGCTCCGCGTTGCGCCGCGTCCAGACGATCGAGAGCTTCGAGGCGTCGAGGTGCGTGACCTCGTAGCCGGCTTGCGCGGCGAGCACGCTGGCGACGCCCGTGTAGCCGAAGAGGTTGAGCAGGCGCGGGCGCTCGCGCGCGAAGCGCGGGCGCAGGTCGCGCACGAGACGCCAGTTCGACGACTGCTCGGGGAAGATGCCGACGTGCTTGAACGGCGTCGGCTTGATCGCGAAACAGCCGTCGTCGAAGCGCACGAGCCACTCGCCGCGCCGCGCCTCCGAGCTCGCGTGCGGTGCGGGCTCCCAGCGCCCGCCGCGGTCGGACTCGCGCACGAACCGGAGCTCGGCGCGTTCCCACTCGCGCGCGTCGCGCGCGCGCTTCCACAAGGCCTGCGGGTCGGGCCGGCGCAGGATCACCGAGCCGAAGCGCTCGAGCTTCTCCCCCGCGCCGCTGTCGAGCAGCGCGTAGTCGGGGAACGGCTCGAAGGGAAGGCTGTACGCTCGCATCGCGCTCGTTCCCGTTGGATGCCGCGGCGCGACGCCGTCAGCTGTCGCCGTCGAGCAGGTTCCCCAGGCCGAACGCGCGGTCGAGCACGGAACCTTCCTCGCGCCGGGCGCCGCGCGACGCGCTGACGATGCGATCGGCGAGGCGCGAGAAGGGCAGCGACTGCAACCAGACCTTTCCCGGTCCGCGCAACACGGCGAAGAACACGCCTTCGCCGCCGAAGAGCGCGGTCTTGATGTTGCCGACGTACTGGATGTCGAAGTCGACCTCGGGTTGCAGCGCGACGATGCAGCCCGTGTCGACGCGCAGCGTCTCGCCCGCGGCGAGATCGAGCGCGTGCACCGTGCCGCCCGCGTGGACGAAGCACATGCCGTCGCCCTCGAGCTTCTCCATGATGAAGCCCTCGCCGCCGAACAGGCCGGCACCGATGCGCTTCTGGAAGGCGATGCCGACGCTGACGCCGCGCGCGGCGCAGAGGAACGAATCCTTCTGGCAGATGAGCTTGCCGCCGAGCTCCTTCAGGTCCATCGGCAGGATCTTGCCCGCGTACGGCGCGGCGAACGCGACGCGCTCCTTGCCGCTGCTGCCCTGATGCTGGTAGACGGTCATGAACAGGCTCTCGCCGGTGAGCAGGCGCTTTCCGGCGCCGAGGAGCTTGTCGAAGAAGCCTCGTTGCGCCGCGCTGCCGTCGCCCAGGATCGTCTGCATGCCGATGCCCTGGGTCATGTACATCATCGTGCCCGCCTCGGCGATCGCGCATTCGCTCGGGTCGAGCTCGACCTCGACGAACTGCATCTCGCTGCCGACGATCTTGTAGTCGATCTCGTGCGCGGTGCGGCCCGCACCAGGCGAGGAGGGCGGCACGACGGGCGGACGGACGTCACCCGACGCGGCGAAGCGGGCGTTGAAGGCCGGCACGGAGGCGAGAGGCATCCAGCCCGCCATGCCGCCGGTCCAGCACAGCGTCTGCGCGTCGGCGGCTCCCGTTTCGAGGCGCCGCAGGACGTCGTCGGTGCTCAAAGGACCGATCTGCTTGCCCTCGAGGGCCAGATACCACTGCAGAGGTTGGGACATGACGATTCCTCGTGAATTCGTGTGTCGAAGGAGCCCGTGGCGCAGACGCTCGTGGGCCCGCCCGCGCGAACGCGCGCTCAGGCAGGCGCGGACATCGACGCGATGCGGAACGCCGTTTCCTTCTCGAGGCGAGTCGTCGTACCGCCGTCGAGACCGAGATGGCTGGCGAGCTGTTGCAGCCACGTGCGTTCCGCCGGCACGACGTCCTCGTCGGCGCGCACGACGCTGAAGGCGTAGACGTAGAGCGCCTCGCGCTGCTTCCGATCGCTGACTCCGGCGACGATCTCGGCGAGCGCGCGCGGCCGGTCGAGTGCGTTGCGCACCATCGTCTCGGCGCCGATGTCGCGCGCGGTCGAGAGGATCCGCGCGTACTCCTCCTCGGTCAGCGCGCCGTCGCAGCGCGCGGCCGCGAGCGTGAGATCGACGACGCGCTGCACGTCGGATTGGATCGCGGGAACGGGCGCGGTGCGCAGCGCGGCGGCGGGTGCGGAGGGGATCGGCGGCGGAAGCCCGCCTTCGACGATCGTCCCCGGAACGACGGTGCGCGCGGCAGCGGTCTGCGTCTCGCGTTGCTTCGAACGCCAGATCTCGTACGCCGCCCAGCCCAGTCCGCCGAGCGCGAGCAGATTGCCGGCGTTCACGAAACCGCGCGGCGAGCCGGCGAGGAAACCGAGGGCGCGCGTGTGGCGCTTGCCGCGCGAACCCATCGCCGCCGACAGCAGGGGGCCAAGGAAACCGGTGACGCTCACTCTGGAACCACGCGGGCGCGGTCGCGCGCAGCTTACACCGGCGGACACGCGGAATTCGCCGTCGAAGTCGAAAAAGGCACGGCGCGCGGGGCGGAACGGAGTCGAGCACGACACCGCGCGCGGCGGTTCGCGCGCCGACGGCGTTTCCGCCGCTCACGCGCGCGCTCACGCCACTATGCTGACCGGATGGAATCCGCCGCGGAACGGGCCGTGTTGCGCGTCGGCAGCGTGCCGTACCTCGTGGGTCGACCGCTCGACGCTGGGCTGGAACGCGACGCACGGATCGAGTACGTGCGCGCCGTGCCGGCCGAACTGGTCGAGCGCTTGCGAGCCGGCTCGCTCGACGTGGCGCTCGTTAGCTCGATCGAGCTCTTCCGCCGGCCGGGTTATCGCTTCCTCGACGGGATCGGCGTGGCGGGAGCGGGGGCGGTCGGAAGCGTGCAGGTGTTCTTGCGCAAACCCATCGAGGAAGTGCGCTCCCTCGCGCTCGATCCATCCAGCCGAACCGCGGCGACGCTCGTGCGCGTGCTGCTCGCCGGAAGTCCGGTGCGCTACGTCGAGGTCCCGCCGGGCGACGATCCGCGCGAGACCGGGTGCGATGCGTGGTTGCGCATCGGCGACGCGGCGCTGCGCGAGCACCTCGCCGCGGGCGCGCCGCCAGTCTTCAATCCCTCGGAAGCGTGGGCGCGTCGCACCCGGCAGTTGTTCGTATTCGCAGCCTGGGTCGTGCGTCCCGAGGTCGACGTCGCGCCGTTCCTCGAGGCCTTCGCGAATGCGCGCCGCCGAGGGCGAGACGAGCTGGAACCACTCGCGGTCGAGGCCAGCCGCGCTTGGCGGGTCGACGCGGCGGCATGCCGTCACTACCTTGCTCGCGAGTGCGAGTTCGAGCCCGGGGCGCGCATGCGGCCGGCGCTGCGCACCTTCCGAGACCTCGCGGCGCAGCTCGATCTGTGCCGCGCCGATCTCGATCCCGAACCGATCGACGTGGCGCATGTCCCCTAGGATCCTCGAGGTCAAGCACTGCCCCCACTGCCGCGCCGAGCTCCCGCAGCCCGTGCCGCGACTGTGCCCGACGTGCGGCGGCTCGCTGCAGAAGCGCTTCCTGAGCGCGGGCTGTCTGACCAGCGCGCCGCGCATCCTGCTGTTCGTCGCGCTCGGAGTGCTGGCGCTGCGCGCGACGCGCGCACTCGTGCAGGGAGCGCCGGGGCGCAGCGCGCGACGCGATGCGGGGCGAGCGGTGATCGCGAACGACGCGCCGGACGAGAGCGGCGTTGCAATGCCGCGGCGCCAGCTCTAGAACCCGCGTCTCAACCGCGACGCTGATGAGCGCGTCCTCCGCATGACGCGACGACATCGACGCAGCACCAGACCGGCCGGCGAGCCGGGCACCACGGAGGGGAAACACGTGGAGAAGCCGAGTTCCGCAGCGAACGCACCGACCCTGTTCGACGACGACTCCGCGAGCGAAGCGCGCGGCGCGAAGTCGAAGCGCAAGCAGGACGCCGCGGCGCCGAGGGAGTCCGCGGGCGGCGCGAGCGCCGCGCTGGCGGTTCCCGCGAAGCCCGCCGAACGCGCGGAAGGACGGCGCGCGACCGCGCAGGAGATGGCGCAGAAGCAGCGCGAGATCTCCGTCAGCGAGTTCTTCACGAAGAACCGCCACCTCCTTGGGTTCGATTCGCCGCTCAAGGCGCTGCTGACGACGGTGAAGGAAGCCGTCGACAATTCGCTCGACGCCTGCGAGGAGGCCGGGATCCTGCCCGAGATCCGCGTCGAGATCGTCAAGACCGGCGAGGATCGCTTCCGCGTGTGCGTCGAGGACAACGGGCCGGGCATCGTGCCCGAGCAGATCGGCAAGGTCTTCGGCAAGCTCCTCTACGGCTCGAAGTTCCACAAGCTGTCGCAGACGCGCGGCCAGCAGGGCATCGGCATCTCGGCCGCGGGGATGTACGGCCAGCTGACCACCGGACTGCCGGTGCGCATCGTCTCGCGCACGAGCAAGAAGGGCCCGGCGCACGAGTATCAGCTTTCGATCGACACGGTGCGCAACAAGCCCGACATCCATGAGTCGCGCACCCTCGAGTGGCATCAGGATCACGGCACGCGCGTCGAGATCGAGATGGAGGCGCGCTACCAGCGCGGCGACAAGTCGGTCGACATGTACTTGAAGCAGACCGCGATCGCCAATCCGCACCTGACGCTGCACTACCAGGATCCGACGTTCGGGACCGAGGGCGGAAGCGCCTTGGTGAGCTATGAGCGCGCGACGAAACACCTTCCGCCCGAAGCGGTCGAGATCAAGCCGCATCCGCACGGAGTCGAGCTCGGGCGTTTGATCGGCATGTTGAAGGAGTCGGAATCGCGCACGCTCGCCGCCTTCCTGCAAGAGGAGTTCGTGCGCGTGGGGCCGAAGGTCGTCGACGACATCTGCTCGCGCGCCAAGGTCTCGCCGAAGGCGCGGCCGGCGCAGATCGCGCGCGAGGAGGCAGCGGCGCTGCACGCCGCGATCCAGAGCGCCAAGATCATGTCGCCTCCGACGAACTGCCTCTCGCCCATCGGCGAGGAGCTGATCCTCGCCGGCCTCAAGAAGGAGATCGAGGCGGATTTCTACTGCGCGACCACGAGACCCGCCGCGGTGTACCGCGGCAATCCGTTCCAGATCGAAGCGGGCATCGCCTATGGCAAGCCGGGAGGCGTCGGACTCGAGATGACCGAAGAAGGGCGCATTCAGAAGCGCAAGACCGCGATCGTCACCGAGGAACTCGTCGGCGACGCCGACGAACCCGTGCGACTGCTGCGCTTCGCCAATCGAGTGCCGCTCCTCTACCAGCAGGGTGCGTGCGCCGTGACGCGCGCGGTGCTCGAGACGAACTGGAAGAACTACGGGCTCCAGCATCCCAAGGGCGGAATGCCGATCGGCCCCTGCGCGCTCTTCGTCCACATCGCGAGCGTGTGGGTGCCGTTCACTTCCGAGTCCAAGGAAGCGATCGCCAACTACGACGAGATCGTCGGCGAGATCCAGCTCGCCTTGCGCGAATGCGGCCGGCGACTGGGAATCTACGTGCGCAAGGGCAAGCGCATGCAGTCGGAGTTCAACAAGCGCTCGTACATCGAGAAGTACATCCCGCACATCGGCATCGCGTTGCAGGAAATCCTCGACCTCTCCGACCCCGAGCGCGACCAGACCGTCAACACG
>JBGATX010000143.1:0-14045 GCA_044228975.1 Planctomycetota bacterium
CGGACACGATGCGGATCGTGTACGGGAAGCGCTCCCGCGCGGGCAGCACGTTCGCGAGCGCGCGCTCGGCGAGCATGCCGTGGCCGATCTCGCGCCGGCCGGGGCCGCCGAGGCGGCGCGTCTCGCCGACGCTGTACGGCGGGAAGTTGTAGTGGAGGTAGAAGTTCTTCTTGTACTCCTCCTCGAGGCCGTCGATGACCTGCTCGTCGTCGGGCGTGCCGAGCGTGCAGGAGACCAGCGCCTGCGTCTCGCCGCGCGTGAAGAGCACGGAACCGTGCTGGCGCGGGATGAAGTCCGGCACGATCGTGATCTCGCGGATCTCGTCGAGCGCGCGGCCGTCGAGGCGCTTGCCTTGCAGGATCTGCTCGCGTTCGGTGTCGTGCACGATCTCCTCGAAGGCCGCCTTGACGGCCTTCTTGCGCGCGGAGAGCTGCTTGTCGTCGGTGATGCCGGCCGTGAGCTTGGCCATGCACTCGTCGCGGATCAGGTCGATCGCCGAGGCGCGCTCGTGCTTGCCCTGCGTGAAGACCGCGTCGACCAGCGGGCGCTCGTAGTTCTTGATCACGCGCGCGAGCTCGGGGTCCTTCGCCGGCGGCGTCCAGCCCATCGGCGGCTTGCCGGCCTGCTCGACGAGGTCGTTGACCAGGCGCACGATCTCGCCGATCACGCGCTGGCCCATCTCGAGCGCGTCGACCATCTCGTCCTCCGAGAGCTCGCGCGCCGAGCACTCGACCATGGCGATGCCCTGATCGTGGCCGGCGACGATCAGGTCGAGGCGCGACTCCGAGCGACGGCGGTCGTCGCCGGGGAACGGCACGAGCTTGCCGTCGAGGTGTCCGATGCGCGCCGCGCCGAGGGTGGCCTCGAAGGGCACGCCCGAGATGCGCACGGCGGCGAAGCTCGCGATCATCGCGACGATGTCGGGGTTGGAGATGCCGTCGTAGCAGAGGGCATGGCTCATCACCTGGACTTCGTTCTTGAAGCCGTCGGGGAACATGGGCCGGATCGAGCGGTCGATCAGGCGCATGGTGAGGATCTCCTTGGTCGTCGGACGGCCTTCGCGCTTGAAGAAGCCGCCGGGGATCTTGCCCGCGGCCTCGGTCTTCTCGCGGTAGTCGACGGTGAGCGGGAAGAAGTCCTGCTCGTCCTTGGCGGGGCCGATGGCGATGGCGGCGAAGGCCATCGTGCCTCCGAGCCTCGCGATCACGGCGCCATGCGCCTGACGGGCGACCTGGCCCGTCTCCAGCACGAGGGTCTGACCTCCAACGGTCCCCTCGACGCGTACGTGGTTCATCTTCATGAAAGAACTCTCGGTCCTGGGTTCAAACGATCGATCAGGGTTTGGGTTGTTCTCATAGGTCGCGCAGACGGCTGCGCGTCGCGCGCGCGACGGAATGTCGCGCCGGCGCGTCGCTTCGGCAGGAAGCGGAGCGACCCGCGCCACGGTGGCGCAGGTCGCTGGGGTCGAGGCTGGCAGACCGCCGGATCCGGGCGCGCGTCCTGGCGGCGCGCCGCGCGGCGTGCTCGAAAGGTCTGCGGCTGCGGGCCGTGGATCGGCATCGACAGGCTCGCTCAGCGGCGCAGGCCGAGCTTGTCGATCAGCGTCTGGTAGCGCTCGGGAGCGGCGGTGCGCAGGTACTTCAAGAGCTTGCTGCGCTGCCCGACCATGAGCAGCAGACCGCGGCGCGACGTGTAGTCCTTGCGATGGACCTTGAGGTGCTCGGTGAGGACCTTCACCTGCTCGGTGAGGATCGCGACCTGGACCTCGGGCGAGCCGTTGTCGCTCTCCTTGCGTGCGAACTGGCGGACGATCTCCGCCTTGCGTGCGGCCGTGATGGCCATGGCGATTCCTTCGTGGACGGGCTGGAGGACTTGCCCGCGCCCCAGGGAAAGGAACCCCGGAGCGGGGTGCACCGGCGCGGCGTACTGCCGCCGCTTCACCGGTCGAGTCGGTCGAGCCCCCGTCGGGTGTCGAGCGACCGTTTCGAGGCGCAGAGTGTAGCGGCGTCGCGCGACGGCTCAAGTCCGGCGTCCGAACCCGGAGCTCGCGGCCTGTTTTCGCGCTCCGAGCGCTCAGGATCCGCTCGACGAACGACCGGGCTTCGCCTGACGCGCCGGCAGGGCGGCGAGCAGCTCGTCGGCGATGACCTTGGCGAGCAGCCTGCGGCGCGGCTCCTCGCTCGTGAACTGCTCCCGGTCCTTGCCGAGCTCGAAGCGCTTCTCCAGCTTGCCCGTCCAGAGCGCTTCGTGTCCCGAGCCGTGCGCATCGAGCATCGTCGCGCGCAGACGCGCGGTGACGGCGCTGTGCGAGACCCACAACGTCTCGTCCCACGACTCGACCGTCACTTGCAGCACGGCATCCTCGCGCAGCGCACCGGGCCGGTACGAGGCGTCGACGACCTGCGAATCGACGTACTCCGTCGCGAGCGGGCTGTAGCGGCGCTGCACGAGGGCCGCTTCGAAGGCGTCGCGCAACGCGGCGACCGGGATGCGCGTGGAGCCGGTCGCGTTCTCGATCGGAACCACGGCGATGTCGACCGGGCTGGCGGCGTCGATGCGTGACGACGGGCTCGCTTCCACGGCGCTGCCGCGGTGGATCGGAATCGTTCCGCAGCCGCCGGCGACGAGCGCAGTGCAGCACAGGGCGAGCAGCGAGAGCGGGCGGAAGGCGCGACGGATCACAGCGGACTCCTTGTGGACCTGAGGGAGGCTTGGGCGAGGGAAGGCGGTCGAGGACGAGCCGTGCGGCGACGCTGCTGCGCTCGAGAAGCTCTCGGACTGCGAGAATCACGCGATGCACGCCGTGCGCTTCCGACTTCGGCGGATCCCCTCGCCGCAGCAGTCGTGGAGCGCGGATTCTAGGGAGCGAGCTGCGCGGGATCCAGCGCGCGACGCGCGTCCTCGCACGAGAGTTCGCGGCCTCAGGGAGGCGTGACGGTCTGCGCAACGGAGTGCGAGACGTAGTCGAACTCGCGCTCGACATCGGTCCACATCAGGCTCGCCGGATCGAGCGACGGCCAGGCGTAGGCCGAGATGCGGCATTGGAGAGGTCCGGCCCCGATCGGGACCGCGCCGCCGACCAGCGGCAGGTGGGCGATCATGTCCGGCCCGCTGGCGTCGTCGATATCGTGCGACCAGATGATCCAGCGCCGGCCGGCGGAGTTCGTCAGCACGGTGCGGTAGAGCCCCGGCTGGCCGATCGAATCGGGCAGCACGTCGCTGAACATGAGATCGAGCGCGTCGAGCCCCAGGTTGACGTCGATGGGCGTCGTCGCATCGAGCAGCGCCGGCGCGGGCGGCGTGAGCGTCGTCGGATTCGTCGAGAGGCGCGGACGGCGCCCTCCGCGGCTGCCGTCGGGGGCGGACCATTCGCAGCGCAGGAACAGGTCGCCGTCGATCGAGCCGTCCTTCACCAGGCGGCCGAGTCCGTCCCCCACGGCGTCGACCGTGCCGTCGGCCACTCCGGCGTAGGCGGAGCGCACGGCGAAGTTGGGCGAGGTGCCGACGTCGAACGCGAGCCCCTCGCCGACGACCGCCGTGCCGCGCACGCCGCTGGCGCGCGCTTCGATCGTGACCCGCGCGCGCGAGACGGTGAGCGAAGGGAAGTTGACGTTCGAGAGCACGACCGGCGGCGCCTCGATCGCGCGCTCCTCGGCGTCGGTCTCGCTCGCCGCGAGCAGCGTCGTGACTTCGATCTCCGACACCGTCGCCGCGCCTGCGCTCGCGGCCGGAGAGGGCAGATGCAGACGGAAGGTCGGCAGGAAGAGCAGCGCGCTGAACGCGGCGAAGTTGGGCGGTACCACGATGCTCAGGGCGCTCTGCGCGCCGATCTCGCGCGCGGCGATGTTCACGGGCCCGAACGGGCACTCGTTGCGCGACTGCGTGTTGTCGAACGTGCAGTTGCCGACGTTGAAGACGCGGTCGACGTCGTCGGGAGTGCGGCTGTCGGTGAAGTCGCGCCGGAACGCGCTCAGCGTCAGCGTGGAAGCCACGAGGCCGCTCGCGCTGCCCTGCGCGAGGTTCGTCGGCCGCAGCGGCACGCTCAAATGGTCCGTGGGCACGCCGTCGAAGGTGAACACGTCGTAGCCGGTCGCGACGACGGTGACGATGGTCTCGCCAGCGGCCGCGGCGGCGATCGAGGCCACGCCCGCGGAGTCGGTCGTGCCGCTCGCGAGCGCGGTGACGATGCCGGCGAAGTTCGTGTGCGTGGACACGCTCGCGCCCGCGATCGGAGCGAGCGTCGTCTCGTCGAAGACGTCGACGGCTACGGTGCCGGCGCCGGGCAGCGGATTGCCCGGACCGCTCGCGCCGACCTGGAAGAACGTGCCCGTGGCCGTGCCGCCGAAGTTCAGCGCGCGATCGTAGATCGACACGCTGAACGGCACCGGACCGCTGGCGATCCCCAGGGGCACCGGCCGCGCGACGAACACGGCCGATTGGCTCGGAGGCGAACCCGGGCCCGTCACCGTGACCGACCCGGCGACCGGCGGAACTCCGTCGCTGTTCACGTCGTTGTCGCCGCTGCCGACGGTGGTGACCAGCGCCGCCCGGAGTTGCTCGCTGGCCGTCCCCACGATCGCGAGATCGCGCAGGTCGGACGTGAACGCGCCCATGTTCGCCGGGCTCGTCAGCGTCGGCGCCACGGTGTCGAGCACCGGGCTCTGCGTCCCGGCGGCGTTCAAGTCGAGATCGAGCACGCGCACCGGCGAGAGGATTCCGCCGCGCTTGAGCTGGAAGGCGAAGCCGATCGAGCCGTCGGCCACGCGACCGCGCAACGGCGAGGTCGAATCGACGAGATCGAGCTCGGGCGCGGTCAGCGTGAAGGTCGTGAATGGCGACGCGAGCGCGACGTCGCGCTGCAGCGCGATCAAGGGCGGGTTGGCATCCGTGGTCACCTTCGTGCCGAAGATCGTGATCAGCAGCCGGTCGCCGCTCTGCGCGTCCGGCGAATCGACCTCGAGAGCGAGGTTCGCGGGTCCCGTGATCTGGTCGATGCCGATCGCATCCGTCGGGATCGACGTCAGCGCGGCCGACCCCGGCGCGCCGAACGCGCCGATGTGGAAGTCGAACTGCACGGGCGCGAGCTCGTTGGCCGTGGGCGTCACGTCATCCGTGATCGGATCCGTCACCGGCGAGAGCGACACGTGCACGAGCGTCGAATTCGGCAGCGGCGCGGGCTGGTTCTGCGTGTCGAGCACGCGGTAACGGAAGACGCGCGAGTCCGAGAGCATCCCGGCGGCGACCGAGAGGTGCGCCGGTTCCGTGGGAAAGGGTGGCGGCCCGCCGTCGAACTCGACGACGAACGACATGTCCGTGATCGTCATCTCGTTCAGCGGGCGCGTGAACACGGTCACGATCTCGCCCGTTGCGCTCTGGCCGGTCGCATTGTCGGCCGGATAGCTCATCAGGAGCTTGGGTGCCGCGGGCTGCGTCGCGCCGGTGCTGAAGGAGCCGACGAGTCGGTTCGCTGGCACCGTTACGGTCTGCCCCGTCAAGTCCGCGACGGAGAAGCCCGCGCGGAAGCGCACCGAGAACTGGGAGCTCGCGAGCAACGGCGTCGCCGGCAGCAGGACGAGCACGCGTCCGTCGCCAATGAGCGAGGTGATGCCGAACGGCAGGGCCTGCGGATTGCCGCCGGGAGTGTCGATCGAGAGCTCGAAGGCCGCGTTCAGGTTCGACGGTGCGATCGACTCGCTGAACACGATCACGATCGGCGTGTTCCGGTCGACGTTCGTCCCGCTCGGGAACATGGCCTCGACCATGGGCGGTTCCGGGTTGATCCACGTGCCGTCGGTCGGGATCGTCGCCGGATTCGACCCGATCCCGACGCTCCCGCCGTTGCAGTCGCCGCCGAAGACGCAGGCGGGGTTGTCGCAGCCGGGCGCGACGAAGAGGGTCGCGAGCACGACGAGCGCGCAGAGACCCGCGGCCAGGCTTCGGACGAGCGGGACACGGCGCGAAGGCGCCTTCGAGAACGTGCGCTGAGGCATGCGGCGAATCGACCTGGCCAGGAGGAGGGCGGCCGTGGGACGTCGCGCGCGCGGGCTTCTTCCGCCACGGCGTCCGGTTCCCACGGGAAGATCGCGGAGCATAGACCCGAGGTTGACCCGTTGCCACGCGCGCGCGCTCGCGGCTCCACGGCCGTCTGCCCCGCGTGCCGGTCCCGATGTGCGAGCCCACGGCAATCGCGCGGGATTGCGCTAGGCTCCAGGGTGAAGCCCCCCATGCGCACCCCCCGATTCCTCGCCGCGTTCCTGCTCCTCGCGTCCCCCGCTCTCGCCAGCTGGCCGACGAACTTCTTCACCTTCGATGTCGCCAGCGGGTGGAACCAACCCGTCGGTCTGACCTTCGCCGCCGACGGGCGCATGCTCGTGTGGGAGAAGGCCGGCCGTGTGTGGCTCGTCGAGAACGGCGTGCGCGCCGCGACACCGCTGCTCGATTTGAGCGAGGAGGTCGGCGACTGGCGCGATTACGGCATGCTCGGCTTCACGCTCGATCCGGACTTCCTCTCGAACGGCCGGATCTATGCCGCCTACGTGGTCGACTTCCACCACGCGCGCTGGTTCGGCACGCCGACCTACAACCCGAACGCGAACGAGTACTTCCACGACACGATCGGGCGCGTGACGCGCTACACGTGCAACGCGAGCGACGGCTATCGCTCGGTCGACTACGCGACGCGCACCGTGCTCATCGGCGAGTCGCTCTCGACCGGCGTCCCGATCTGCCACCAGTCGCACGGCATCGGTTCGCTCGTCTTCGGCGCCGACGGCACGTTGATGCTCTCGTGCGGCGACGCGGCGAGCTACGACGAGGTCGACACGGGCCAGAACACGGCCGGCAGCAGCAACACGGCCTTCGCCGACGGCATCCTGCGCGCGAAGGAGCGCATCGGCGCATTCCGCGCGCAGCTCGTTGACTCGCACGACGGCAAGATCCTGCGCTTCGATCCCGCGACGGGCGACGGCATCGCGAGCAATCCGTTCTACGAGGCGGCCGCTCCACGCGCGCCGCACTCGCGCGTGTGGGCGCTCGGCCTGCGCAATCCCTGTCGCATGCTGCGCGTGCCCGGAACGGGTGTCAGCGATCCGAACGCGGCGAATCCGGGCGTGCTGATGCTCGGCGACGTCGGTTGGAACACTCGCGAGGAATTCCTGACGTGCGACGGGCCCGCGCAGAACTTCGGCTGGCCGATCTACGAGGGCCTGACCTCCGCGCCGGGCTACTTCACGGCACTGATCGACAACGTGGACGCGCCCAATCCGCTCGCCGGCGGCGCGTGCCCGAGCTTCTTCGACTTCCAGAACCTGCTCGTGCAGGAGACGCTCGCGACGCCCTCGTGGCCGAACCCGTGCAACGCTTCCCAACAGGTGCCCGCGTCCCTGCCGCGCTTCATGCATCGCCGTCCGTGGCTCGACTACGGCCACGGCAACAGCGCGCGCACGGGCATCTTCGTCGGGAACGACGCGGCGGTGATCGACATCTCGAATCCCTCGTCGCCGCTGCCCGGCGCGCAATTCGGCGGGAGCTGCGCCATCGGCGGTGCGTGGTATTCCGGCGCGAGCTATCCGGCGACGTGGCAGAACACGCTCTTCGTCGCCGACTACGTCAGCGGCGTGATCCGCAACGTCACCTTCGACGCCAACCTGCGCCCGACCGCCGTGCGCGCGTTCGGCGCCGCCGGAGACGCGGGCGCGCCGGTCGCGATGGCTTCCGATCCGACGAGCGGCGACCTCTACTTCATCAACTACACCGGCAGCGGCCAGGGCGCGGTGAAGCACGTCGTCTACACGTTCAATTCTCCGCCGACCGCGGTGGCGACGCCGGCGGTGAGCTACGGACCGACGCCGCTCACGGTCACGTTCAACGGCTCGGCGTCGCACGATCCGCAGAACCAGGCGCTCACGTACCTCTGGGACTTCGCCGACGGCACGACGAGCACGCTCGCCAATCCCACGCACACCTTCGAGCGCTTCGACGACATCACCACGCAAGGCGTGATCACGGCGCGCGTCTACTCGCTCGTTCCGTCCGGCCCGCAAGGCGGCGGCAATCACAACGCCGAAGTCATCCGCGACGGCATCTACCCGCCCGTCGGCAGCCAGGACGATCTCGCGCAGTTCGACACCTTCCACAACGGCGCGCAGGCCGGCGACGACTGGATCGGCTACGCGTTCACGACTCCGCGCGCGTTCCGGCGCATCGTCTTCCAGGAAGGCAAGCACTTCAACGACGGCGGCTGGTGGGACAACGTGCACGTCGAAGTCTTCGACGGCGTCAGCTGGAACGTCGTGAGCAATGTGACCGTCACTCCGGTCTATCCCGGCAACAACGGCGTCAACTTCGAGACCTATGTGTTCGACTTCCCGGCGACGACTGGACGCTCGATCCGCTTGCGCGGCGATCCGGGCGGCACGGCGGATTTCATCAGCGTCGGCGAGCTGCGCGTGCTCACGGCCGTGAGCACGAGCGGGCCGGTGCGCCGCAACGTCACACTGCGCGTCACCGATCCGTTCGGAGCGTGGGGCAGCGCGCAAGTGCTCGTCTCGCTCGACAACACGCCGCCGCAGGTGACGATCGCGAGCCCGCTCGACGGCATGCTCTACCCGCTCGACGCGCCGTCGTCGGTCGCGTTGACGGCGGTCGTCACCGACGCCGAGCATCCGGCGAACCAGATCTTCTGCATCTGGCAGACGGTGCTGCACCACGACGAGCACACGCACCCGGAGTTCGGCGATCCCGACTGCGACACCTCGACGCAGATCGATCCGCTGGGTTGCGACGGGCATCTCTACTTCTACGAGTTCCGTTTCACCGCCGTCGACGCGGCCGGATTGCAGACCGAGGTCGTGCGCTACGCCTATCCCGACTGCTGCGCGTCCGACGGACCGCCGGGCTACTGCATCTTCTGCAGCGGCGACGGCGGCGGCACGTTGTGTCCGTGCGGTGACGGAATCAACGGCAACGGCTGCCCGAACTCCGTGCAGGCCTACGGCGGACATCTCGGCGCGAGCGGCATCGCGCAAGTGAGCGCGGACACGCTCGCCCTCGACGTGAACCAGATCCCCGACACGACCACGGCGATCTTCCTGCAGGCAGACGACGCCGGCAGACGACGCCGAGAACGGCGGAGCGGGCAACTTGCTCGGCGACGGACTCTTGTGCATCAACGGCAGCCTGCTACGCCTGCGCTCGAAGACCGCGAGCTCGGGCACCGCGCATTTCCCCGAGCCCGGTGATCCGAGCGTCTCCGTGCGCGGCAACGTCCCCGCCGCGGGAGCCACGCGCAGCTATCAGGTCTGGTACCGCAACGCCGCGAGCTTCTGCACGCCGGCGACGTTCAACACGACGAATGCGTTGCGCGTGCATTGGGTTCCGTGACGATCGCTCGAACGAAGGACCAACCGCCTCCGCGTGGTCGAGTTCACGCCGCTTCTGGACCGGGGCCAGGTGGCGTTCGGGGCATCGCCATGATGCAGTCGGTGTCGCGAGCGTGACCTCTGGTAGCATCGTGACGCCGCGCAAGCGTCGCGGCGCCAAGCAGCGGTTGGTCGACGCTCGTCGTCGACGAGCCAACGGAGGCGCGCGGCGCAGCTATGCGCAACACAGTAACCTCGCCGTCGCGAGCGCCCTCGCCATGATCGAATCGCTGCTCTGGTGCCGATACGTCACGCCGCTATTGCTGGCCACGCCGACATGGGGCCAATGCTACGAGTGGAGCAGCGAATTCGCCGCGCCCGTACGCGGCGTGTCGGGTGCGGTCCGCAGCCAGATCGTGTTCGACGACGGTTCTGGGTCAGCGCTTTTCGCCACGGGCTCGTTCACGTTCGCTGAAGGCGTCGACGTCTTCGGTCTTGCGAAGTGGGCCAATGGAAAGTGGAGCAAGATGGGTCAATTCGGCGCGCCCGCGGGAAGCGCGTGCGCGATCTTCGACGCCGGTAGCGGTGCCGCGCTCTACGTCGGGGGTTCCTTCACTGTTGCCGGCGACGCTGTCGCCAACAACGTCGTTGGCTGGGACGGCGCGAATTGGTTCCCTCTCGGAACTGGCTTGACGAGCGGTGCACTCTCGCCTCGGGGCGTGCGTGCGCTTGCCGTATTCAACGACGGCTTCGGGAACAAGCTCTACGCTGGCGGTCAGTTTTCGATGGCAGGCGGAGCCTCAGCGATCAACATCGCTTGTTGGGACGGTGTCACGTGGACTGCCCTTGCAGGTGGCGTCGGGATCAACGGACCCTCGTCACAGGAAAGGGTCTCCGCGTTGTGCGTCTTCGACGACGGCTCCGGCCCCGCGCTCTACGCTGGCGGCTTGTTCGCAACGGCCGGCGGTGTCCCCGCGTCGAACGTGGCGAAATGGAACGGGAGCTCGTGGGCGGCGGTCCGAGCTGGCTTCGATCATGCCGTCGACGCCTTGTGCACGTTTCAATCCGGGGTGACTTCGGTCTTGGTGGCCGGCGGTGACTTCACCGCCTCGGGATCGACCCCTTTGCCGCACATCGCGCAATGGAACGGGACGTCGTGGGCCGGGTTGTCTTCGGGCATCGATGGGCCCGTCCGGTCTCTCGTCGTGTCTGGCATCGGAGGATCTCCCGCGCTCTTTGCCGGCGGGAAGTTCGGCGTCGCCGGAGGCGCGCCGTGCCCGAGTATCGCGCGATGGAACGGCTCGAATTGGGCGCCACTGGGCAGCGGACTGAGCGCTTCGGCCCCACCGGCCGAAGTGCTCTCGTTCGCCGAGCACGACGACGGAACGGGATTGGCGCTCTGGGTCGGTGGCGCATTCTCGAATGCTGGAGGAAGCCGAGTCGACAACGAAGCGCGTTGGACGGGTTCGCAATGGAACGCTGTCGGCCGTTCGGGTGCTGGATTCGAACCGTCGTTCGAGGCCACGCCAGTTGCACTCGCGAGCCACGACGATGGCGGGGGAACAAGGCTCTACGCGGCTGGGCTGTTCGAACGCGCAGGAGGAGTCGCTGCCAAGTCCGTCGCCAGTTGGGACGGACTTGCATGGTCTCCCGTCGGAAATGGAATCGGCGTGGGAACCGAATTCGTCTCGTCACTATTCAGCGTCTCCGCGGGATTGAATCAGGGACTGTACGCGGGGGGCCGCTTCAGCGCAGCCGGTGCCGGACCGGCCGCCAACGTCGCGGTGTGGAACGGCGCGCATTGGAGCCCATTGGGTAGCGGCACCAATGGCGCCGTCACAGCGTTCTGCGAGTTCGACGAGGGCGCCGGACCGGTACTCTTCGTCGGCGGCGAGTTCTCGAACGCGGGGAGCTCCGCTGCGGCCTACCTCTCGAGATGGAATGGGGGCGCTTGGTCGGCAGTCGGCAGCGGTACGGACGGACCTGTCTATGCGCTCACGACATTCGACGACGGTACCGGAGCGGCGCTCTACGCCGCGGGCTCCTTCACGGTCGCCGGTGGTCAACCCGCGAGCAATATTGCCCGCTGGGACGGCGCGGCTTGGACGGCACTGGGTCCGGGCCTCGACGGTGACGTCTACGCGCTCCGCGAATTGGACATTGGAAGCGGAACGGCGCTCTATGCCGCTGGTCGATTCTCGCACGCAGGCGGATTGTCCGCCAATGCGGTCGCGAGGTGGGATGGACTGACGTGGTCCGCGGTCGGTGCGGGCGTGGACGGAGTCGTCAATGCGTTGGAGGTCTTTGACGACGGTAGTGGAAACGCGCTGTACGCGTGCGGGAGATTCAGCCATAGCGGCATCACTCCCGCGAAGCGTGTTGCGCGCTGGAACGGAGCGAACTGGATGGAGCTCCATGGCGGGCTGGGTGACTCGAATTCAAATCAGCCGGTGGCGGCGGATGCGCAAGCATTTGACGATGGCCAAGGCACTGGCCCGGCGTTGTACATCGCTGGACTCTTCGGGAGCGCAAACGGCACCCCCTCGGCGGGAATCGCCGTTTGGCGTGGGTGTAGCGGCACTGGAACGGCGGTCTGCAGCGGTGACGGCGGCGTCGTCTCGTGTCCGTGCGGCAACAATGGGACTGCTGGACATGGTTGCGCGAACTCAGCTTTCGGGAATGGAGCATTGCTTTCTGGCTCTGGGCTGGCGAGCGTCGCATCTGACACCGTCCGCTTGAGCGCCTGGAACCTGACCGGATCGACGGCTGTCTTCTTTCAGGCCAGTGCACAGCAGTCGCCGCTGGTGATTGACGACGGTATCGGCTGTGCGTCCGGCCAAATCGTTCGCCTCGGAACCAAATCGGTCGCTGCGAACTCGAGCGCGTTCCCACATGCGGGCGATCCGCTGATCTCGGTGCGCGGACTCGTTCCAGCGGCGGGTGGCGTGCGCTTCTACCAGTGCTTCTACCGCAATGCCGTCGGTGCGTTCTGCCCTCCGGCGACTTCGAACCGCACGAATGGCGTGGCGATCTCGTGGATGCCGTAGTCCCGCCTGGACGTCCGCGTCGACGACGCGGATCAGTCCTGTGCGCGAGCTTCCGACGCGCGTGAGCGATAGACCTCGCGCGCGTGTTCGTAGGCTTGCTGCGCGGCTTCGAACTCGGGGCCGGGGGAGTAGTAGCGGCTCTTCTCCGTCCAGCACTTGTCGACGCACTTGAGCAGGAACTCGGCGCTCGCGGCGCTCGCGCGCACGGGTTTGCGCGCGACGTTCACGAAGACGGGGTTGGTGTGGCACGAGGGCAGGATGCGCAGCGCGATCCAGCTGGAGCGCGTGAGCTCGACCTCGAAGTGCAGCTCGCGCTCCTGGCCGTCGCAGGTCAATCTCTGCCGCGCGGCGGGTTGACTGTTCACGACGCACTCGACCTCGACCTCGCGCGTGCCTTCGACGCGCGCGCGCTCGAGGTGCCAGTACGGCGACTCCTTCCACGAGCGCGCGCCGATCGACGCATCCGCGGCCTCGGGGAGCAGCGCGGCGGCGCGCACGCTCACGTCGACCTTCGCGGGACGATCGAGCTCGAGATCGCGCTCCCCCACCGCGGCGACGTCTCGCGCGGTCGCGCGCTCGCGGACATCGGAGACCTTGAAGTCGATCAGATGGCTGCGGCCGTCGCCGACGTACGAGCGCCCCGCGGCGAGTCCCGCGATCCACGGGTCGACGTCGAGCGCGCCGTCGAGCTTCACGTAGCTGCGCGAGCCGCCCACGCGTTCGTCGATCAGGCACGGGAAGTCCGTTTCACCCGCGATTCTCGGCCGGAAGCCGACGTCGAGCGTGCGGTACCAGAGGTTGAGCTCCCACGGCCAGGGCGTGTCGCCGACGCCGTAGATGTCGATCGGACAGACGCGCTTGCCGTCCTTGCCTTCGACCTCGTGCGTCACGTCGACGACGAACTCGTTCGCGCCGATGTTGTCGAAGGGCGGGACGATGTCGCACGGCAGCGCGTTCGAATCGACCGCCAGGCCCAGTCCCGAGTGCGCGGTGCCGCAGATCGCTCCCTGCTTCTTCGCCCAGGCGAGGATCGAGAGGCCGAGGTTGGGCCAGTCGTTGATCTCGTGCGTGCCGGGGTAGTACTGCTCGGTCAGGCCGATCAGGCACAGATGTCCCGAGCGATGCGAGCCGAAGCCCGAGATCTCGAGGTCGTACCGCAGAAAGTAGGGCGCGCTCGAGCCCGCGAACGTCTTGCCGGTGAAGTACCTCTGCTGGTGGTACCACCCGACGCCCCACGTGAGGCAATCGCCGACCTTGACGTCCTCGCCGCGCGTGTGGCGCAGCATGTCGAGCGGCTCCGCGCCCACGCCCGGCGTGCGGAAGTGCGCGCAGCCCGCGGCTTGGATGTGGTGGTCGCCCGACCACCAGCCGCGCGCGGCGGGATCGATCCAGCGCACGAGCTCGAAGTCCGCGCGCGCGGGCTTCTCGGCTTCGAGCACGATCTCGCGTCGTTGCACGAGCGTCTCCGGTCCGTGCGTGCACTCGATCGAGTACTTGCCCGGCGCGAGCTGGAGCTGCTCGCCATCGCCGCGGTACACCTGCGGATGGAAGCGGAAATCCCCGCCCTGGCGCAGCGCGGGCGACGGATGCACCCAACCGAGCCCGTCGCGCACGACGAAACCCGCGTAGCTCGCTCCGC
>JBGATX010000144.1:0-13953 GCA_044228975.1 Planctomycetota bacterium
CCACGAGCCGCACGTTGAGCGGGTTGAGCACGGCGCCGAGCCCCGCGGCAGCGTAGTAAGCCTCGAGGAACGCCTGTCCGTTCCAGGCGAGGATCGACACGCGATCGCCGGGTCCGACGCCGAGATCGCGCAGCACGAGACCGAGAGCCGCGCAGCGCGCACGCAGGCTCGCGTAGTCCGTGCGGCGCGCGCCGTCGATCACCGCCGCCTTGCGCGGCCACAGCTCCGCCGCGCGTTCGAGCGTCGTCCACAGCCGCATGGCGCTCGCCGCGCTACTCTTCGTTCCCGCGCAGGCGCGCGAGGATCGAGAAGTCCTCGAGCGTGCTCGTGTCCCCCACCGTCGCCTGCCCGGAGGCGACGTCGCGCAAGAGCCTGCGCATGATCTTGCCGCTGCGCGTCTTGGGCAGCGCGTCCGTGAAGCGGATGTCCGCGGGGCGCGCGAGCTTGCCGATCTCGCGCGAGACGTGCTCCTTGAGCTCCTCTCGCAACGCGTCGTCCGGCTTGACGTTCGCGGCGACGGTGACGAACGCGCTGATCGCCTGGCCCGTGATCGCGTCCGCGCGCGCGACCACCGCCGCTTCGCAGACCTTGTCGTGCGCGACGAGGGCGCTCTCGACCTCCATCGTCGACAGGCGATGCCCGCTGACGTTGATCACGTCGTCGACGCGCCCGAGGATCCAGTAGAAGCCGTGCTCGTCGCGCCGCGCGCCGTCGCCGGTGAAGTAGCGGCCGGGGAACTTCTTCCAGTAGCTCTCGCGGAAGCGTTCCTCGTCGCCCCAGAGGCCGCGCAGCATCGAAGGCCAGGGTCGTCTGAGCACGAGGTAGCCGCCCGCGTTCGTGCCGAGCTCGCGGCCCTGCTCGTCGACGATCGCCGGATCGACGCCGAAGAAGGGCTTCGTCGCGGATCCAGGCTGCGTCGCGGTGACGCCCGGCAGCGGCGTGATCATGATGCTGCCCGTTTCCGTCTGCCACCACGTGTCGACGATCGGGCAGCGCTCGCGGCCGATCGTGCGGTGGTACCACATCCACGCCTCGGGATTGATCGGCTCGCCGACCGAACCGAGCAGGCGCAGGCTCGCGAGCTTGTACCTGCCCGGGAACTCGTCGCCCCAGCGCATGAACGTGCGGATCGCCGTCGGGGCCGTGTAGAAGATCGTGACCTGGTGCTTGTCGATCAGCTCCCAGAAGCGCCCCTGGTGCGGCGCGTTCGGCGCGCCTTCGTACATCACCAGCGTCGCGCCGTTCGCCAGCGGACCGTACACGATGTACGAGTGCCCGGTGATCCAGCCGATGTCCGCCGTGCACCAGAAGACGTCCTCGTCGCGCAGGTCGAAGACGTACTGCGTCGAGAGGTACGCGCCGACGATGTAGCCGCCGGTCGTGTGCACGATGCCCTTGGGCTTGCCTGTGGAACCCGAGGTGTAGAGCAGGAAGAGCAGATCCTCGCTCTCCATCGCCTCGGGCTCGCACTCGACGGAGACCGACGGCGCGATCTCGTGGTACCAGACGTCGCGGCCCTTGAGCCAGTCGACCGGGTTCTTCGCGCGCTGCACGACGATCACCGTGTGCACGCCGGTGGTGCCCGAGAGCGCCTCGTCGACCTGCGGCTTGAGCGCGAGCACCGCGCCGCGCCGGAAGCTCCCATCGGCCGTGATCACGGCCGTGCAGCCGCCGTCCTCGATGCGCTCGCGCAACGCCTGCGCCGAGAAGCCGCCGAAGACGACCGAGTGCGCCGCGCCGATTCTCGCGCAGGCGAGCATCGCGATCGCGGCCTCGGGGATCATCGGCATGTAGATCGCCACGCGATCGCCGCGCTTCACGCCGCGCTGCTTGAGCACGTTCCCGAAGCGGCACACCTCCATGTGCAGCTCGGCGTAGGTGAGCGTGCGCGTGTCGCCTGGCTCGCCCTCCCACACGATGGCGCGCTTGCTCGCGCGCAGCGTCTGCACGTGCTGATCGAGGCAGACGGCCGAGACGTTGAGCTTGCCGCCGACGAACCAGCGCGCGAACGGCGCGTTCGACCAGTCGAGCACCTGCTGGAACGGCTGGATCCAGGGCAGCTCGCGCGCGATGCGGCCCCAGAAGCGCTCGGGCTGGTCGATCGACTCGCGGTACATGCGCTCGTAGTCGGCCTCGCTCTTCAGGCGCGCGCGCGCGACGAACTCGCGCGAGGGCGGGAAGTGGCGCTTCTCGTGCAGGACGTTTTCGATTTGCGACATTCGGATCCTCCGCGGCGGAGAGCGTAGCGAGCGCCGGGGCCGGAGCCCATGGCGCTCACGCCGACGAGTTGCGGTCGCCGGACGCCGAGGGAGCGCGCACGCTGCCCTTGTGTGCCGATTCAAACGGACGAGCGCCCGTACGCGCAGGTCGCGAGCAGCGGACACGCAGCGCAATCGGGCGCGCTGCGCCGGCAGAGCGTCTGGCCGTGCTTGCGCAAGAGCTCGTGCGCGGTCGACAGCCACGCGCGCTCGGGCTCGACCTCGCCCGCGATCGCTTGCTGCACCGATCGGTAGCTGCGCGCGTAGGCCGGCTCCTCGCGTCCATATCCGACGCGCAGGAGAACGCGCAGCCCGTTGGACTCGAGCGCGAGGCAGTGGCTCACGCCGCATTCCATCAGGATGCGCTCGGCGCCGGGTTCTCCGATGCCAGGGAACTGGCGCAGGATCCTGCGCGCCTGCGCGAGCGGGAGCTTCAGGATCCCTCGCAAGTCGCCCCCACCGCGCTCGAGCGCGAGTTCCGCGATGCGTTGGAGCTTGTCGACGCGCCGCTCCGGCTGCATACCGCCGAGCCTGGCGATGGCGAGCAAGGTGGGACGCGGCGCGCACGCGAGCTTCTCCGCCGTCAGGCCGACGCGTTTCTCGAGCTCGCGGTAGTTCTCCAGGCGCCGCTCGTCATTGAGCAGGTACGCGACGTTCTCCCACAGGATCCACTCGAGCGGAGCGCGCGGCGGCGGCCGTTCCGGACGGCCGTGATGCTTGCCGAGCGCGGCGACGAGGGCGGAGAGCTTCGATCGAGCAGCCACGGGCTATCGCGCATCCTAACGTCCCGCGCTCGCGGCGAACTCCAGACAGCGTGACGCGTGCGCGCCGTTGCTCGTCGTCACGCCCGTCGAAGGGCTAGCATGCGGGCATGAGTCGGACCCTGCTGAAGTTCGCTCCGCTCTGCGCGCTCATCATCGCCTGCACGACGCCCGCGCGAGCACCGTCCGCGCCGCGCGTTGGCCAGGACGACGATGCGGTCACGGCGACACCTGCGGAATCGTCCGGAGCGACGCCGGCCAGCGAAACGCCCGCGAAAGCATGGGCGCAGTCGATCACGCTCCCAGGTCTCCCGAACCTCCAACGCCAGAGCGCAACTCTCTACCGCGGCGCGCAGCCGACGGCGGAAGGCTGGCGCGAGCTCGAAACGCTCGGCGTGCGCAGCGTGCTCTCGTTGCGCGGCTTCCACGACGATCATCCGCCCGCCGGCAGCGCGCTCCAGTTCGAGCGCATCTCCTTCCACACGCTGCACCCCGAGGACGAGGACGTGATCGCGTTCCTGCGCTTCGTCGCCGATCCCGCGCATCAGCCGGTGTTCGTGCACTGCGCCCACGGCGCCGATCGCACCGGGATGATGTGCGCCATCGCGCGCATCGTCTTCGAAGGCTGGAGCCGCGAGGAAGCGATCGCGGAGATGACGGAGGGCGGCTATTCGTTCCACTCGTGGAACCAGCAGCTGGTGCGCTATCTCGAGCGCGCCGATTTCGTCGCGCTCGCGCGCGAAGCGGGCATTTCCACGCCGCCGCGCTGACCCGTGCTCACGCCCGCCGGCGGAAGAGCGTGAAGTAGCGCGCGACCTTGCCGGCAAGGCGCACGGGGTTCTTCAGCTCGCGCGCGAGGCGTTTCGGGCGGCCGTAGAAGCGCCGGTAGCCCTCGCGGATCTTCGCCTCGATCGCTTCCTTGGTCATGTGCTCGTTGCCTTCGAGCGCCTGGAAGCCCGTCATCGTCGCGTAGTCGAAGTCGCGCTCGCCGTGCAGCATCTTGTAGAGCGGCGTGCCGGCGTACGCGGTCACGGCACAGAACTGCACCTGGTCGGGATCGAGCTTCTCGACGAGGTCGAACGTCTCCTCGACCATCGCCGGCGTCTCCTCGGGGAAGCCGATCATGCAGAACGCGCGCGTCTCGATGCCGTGCTCGCGGCACGCGTCGAAGACCGTGAGCGAGCGCGCGACGTCCAGTTGCTTGGCACCGTCGAGCAGCTTCGAGCCGCAGTGCTTCTTCTGGATCTCGACGTTGCCCGACTCGACGCCGAGCGAGATGTGCGTGCAGCCCGCGGCCGCCATCGCGGCGACGAGCTCGGGATCGAGCGTCTTCACGGCCGTCTCGCACTGCCATTCGAAGACGAGCTTCTCGCGCGCGATGCCTTCGCAGAGCGCGTGGATGCGGTCCTTGCGCGTGGTGAAGATCGGGTCGCGGAAGACGACGTGCGTGAGCTTGTGCACGCGCACGATGTCGATCAGCTCCGCGAGAACGTGCTCCGGGGAGCGGAAGCGGAAGCGCAAGCCCTGCGCCAGCGTGTACCCGCAGAACGAGCAGTTGAGCGGGCAACCGCGCGAGCTCTTGACCGTCGTGATCGGCCCTTCGATGCCCGGGAACCGATAGGCCTGGTTGTCGAGCAGATGCCTCGCGGGCAACGGGAGCTCGTCCAGGTTCGCGATCTTCTCGCGCTCCGGTTCGTGCACGACCTTGCCCTGCGCATCGCGCCAGCTCGTGCCGGCGACGCCCGCGAGGTCTCGCTTCCCGGCGACGCGCTCTGCGAGCTCGCGCACGGTGAATTCCGGCTCGCCGCGCACGACGACGTCGACGTTGTCGTGCTCGAAGATCTCGCCGGGCGTGTAGGTCACCTGCGAGCCCAGGATCGCGACCGGCGAGCCGCTCTTCTGGCGGATCTCGCGGCACAGGCGCAGATCGCGGTCGAGCGAGGTGCTCGAGGAATCGACGCACACGAGGTCGGGCTTCTCGGCACAGATCGCGTCGCGCGCGCGCTCGGAATCGAGGCCGAGAGCATCCGAGTCGTGGATCACGACCGTGTGACCGGCCGCCTCGAGCACGCTCGCGACGTGCGCGAGCTCGATCGGCGGGTAGAGCAGGTCGGGATTGACCGCCATCCCGAAACCGCCCATCAGACCGCGGCTGACGCGGAATTCAGGCGGGCTGGGCGGGTTGACGAGGACGATCTTCAAGCAGGAGAGGTCAGCCGGGAACGACGCTCGGCGCGAGCGGAACGCGCCGAGCCGCAACCGAGTCTAGCCGGTGCGAAGGGAGGGGCCCAGCGCGGCGCGGACTCGCAAGCGTCTTTCGATGCGCCGAGCGGCGGGAGTTCACAGGGCTCCAACTCGCCCCGACCTCACCACCCACGAAGTGAAACGTCGCGCCTGCGTCCCTCGATTCGCTACCGGGCCGTTCGCAATGAGGTGGAACCTCGATTTCGAACGGAGCTACGCCAACCACTCCTCGACCGGCGTCGACAGAAACGTCCCGACGTCGATCCCGTCCGCGCCGACGAGAAGCGTCCGCTGCGGGCGGAACGCCTTTGCAAAGGCTTCCATCCCGGCGAGGCCGTCGCGTCGGCGCCCGCTCTTCACCTCGATCGCGACAAGCCGGTTCTTGCGTTGCACGACGAAGTCGACCTCCGCGTCGCGTTCGCGCCAGTAGAAGAGCTTGCAGCGTTCCTCCGCAGCCGCGTTCGCGAGGTGCGCGCCCACCGCGCTTTCGACGAGGCGGCCCCATAGCTCTCCGTCGGCCTTCAGCTCGGCCATCTCGAGACCGAAGCTAGCGGTGACGAGCGCATTGTCGTACGCGAGGAGCTTGGGGACCGACCCGCGCTGCCGAAGCCGATTCCCCGAGTACTTCTGCAGCCCGGTGACCATCCCCGCACCGCCGAGGAGGTCAAGGTAGTGCGCGAGCGTGGTCGTGTTGCCCGCGTCATGCAGCTGCCCGAGCAGCTTCGTGTAGGACACGATTCGCCCCGAGCTCGCGCATGCGACGTCGAACAGCCGCCGCAGGAGCGCGGGCTTGTCCACGCGCGTGAGCAAGAGCACGTCGCGCGCGATGGATGTTTCGATCAAGCTGTTCTTGATGTAGCTCACCCAACGATCGTGATCGCGCACGAGCGGCGCGGCGCCCGGATACCCGCCGAACACGAGAAACTTGTCGAGCTTCCAGCGAAACGCCGCCTGCATTTCCGGAAACGACCACTGGCGCACGTGGATGAGTTCGAAGCGCCCCGCGAGACTCTCCGTCAAGCCCCGCTGGACGAGGAGCGGCGCCGATCCGAGCAGCACGACTCGCAACTGCAACTTCGCGCGCGTGTCCTCGTCCCACAGGCGCTTCACACTCTCCGACCAGTCGGGGAGCTTCTGGACCTCGTCGAGCACGAGCACCGCGCCCTTCGCGCCGTTCGCACGCGCTGCCTTCCGAGCGCTCTCCCACTGCTGCGCGATCCACGCGCGGTCGCGCAGGCTCGGCTCGTCGGCGGTGACGAATACGAAGGGCAGCGCGAGCCGCTCGAGCGCCTGCTCGACGAGCGTCGTCTTCCCCACCTGGCGCGGCCCGACGACGACCTGGAGGAACCGGCGCGGTTCATCCAGGCGGGCGAGGAGTGCCTGCAGCTGGCGTCGAACGAACATGGGTGGACACTTTTACTCGAGGTCCTGAGTAAAACAACTCAAGGCACTGAGTAATCCGTCCCGCCCGAAACCCGAGGCGGACTCGCCGCTCAGAACCAGCCGCGCTTGTTGCGCTGGTAGGTCTCGATGAACTGCGCGTCGGTCTTCGTCAGGTAGATGATGCCTTCGATCAGGCCGACGAGGCTGCCGATGCCGCAGGTCACCACGGAGCCGACGAGCTGGATGATGCCCTCGAGCGTGTAGCCGAGGACAAACTTGTGGATGCCCAGGCCGCCGAGAAGGATGCCGAGCACGCCGCACAGGATGCGCTTGCTCTCTTGCGGTTGCGATTGAGTGTCGTTCATGGTCGAGGTTCGATCGGGGGGGAAGGGAAGGAAGGGGCCACGACGGTCATTCGCGGCGCAGCTCGGCGCCGACGGTCTTCAGCTCGCGCTCGACGCGCTCGAGGAACTTCGCCACGTCCTGGTCCGTGAGCGTGCGCGCATCCGAGCGCAGGAGCACGTGGAACGCGAGCGACTTGCGACCCGGCGCGAGGTTCGCGCCGGTGTAGACGTCGAAGAGCTCGATCGACTGCGCCAGGCCCTTGCCGGCCTTCTGAAGCACCTCGAGCACGCTGCCCGCCGTCGCGCCGGCGTCGATCGAGACGGCGACGTCGACCTTGACCAGCGGGAACTTCGGGATCGGATCGAAGCCGGCAGGGCGCTTCGCGCTCGCGAGCAGCACGTCTAGCGAGAGCTCGGCGCACGCGACGTCGCAGGCGAGCTCTCCGACGAGACCGAGCTTGCGCGCGATCAGCGGATCGAGCGGCGCGACGAGGCCGAGCGGCGCGCTGCCGTCGACGCTCGCGCCGAGCGTCGCGACCAGGGCGCGTGACGCGAGAGCCCAGCTCGGCACCGGCGCGTTCTGCGCGCGCTCCCAGCGCGGCGCGGGATATCCCGCGGCGCGCAGCGCGTCCTCGACGACGCCCTGCAGCGCGTGCTGGCGATCGGCGTCGAAGCGCGCACTCGTCGCGGGAGCAGGCGCGGCCCAGACGAGGCCGAGGAGATGCAGCTCGCGCGGCTCGCCGCGCGCAGTGGCGTGCTCCGGCAGGTAGCCCTTGCCGACTTCGTAGAGGCGCACCTGCGCGCGCTGGCGCCGATTGCGCACGAGCGCATCGAGCAGGCTCGGCACGAGCGAGCGGCGCATGCGCGAAGCTCCTTCGTGGATCGGGTTCACGACGCGCACGTGCGGCGTCGAGCCGAGCTCCAGCGTCTCGATCAACGCGTCGGGCACGAACGAGTACGAGAGCGTCTCGTGGAAACGCGCCGTGCCGCTCAAGCGATCTTGAAGGAGGCGCACGAGCGCGCGGCGCTCGTCGCGCACTGGCGGCGCGATCTCGGCCACGAGGCGCCGTTCGGGCACGTTGCCGTAGCGATGGATGCGGCCCACCTCTTCGATCAGGTCCTGCTCGATCGTGATGTCCTTGGTCGCGCGCGCGCTCGGGGGTCCTGCTCGATCGTGATGTCCTTGGTCGCGCGCGCGCTCGGGACGCTGACGTGCAGCACGCCGCCGGCCGCGCGCACGCCGAAACCGAGCGCCGTGAGGATCGCGGCGATGCGCGCGTCCTCGATCTCCGCGCCGAGCAACGAGCGCACGCGCGCGCCGCGCAGCTCGATCGTGAGCGCGGGATCGGTCCACTTGCCGGCGTCGGTGAGCGGCGCGGGCAGGCTCAGGCCCGGCTGCAGCTCGCGCAGCAGACGCACGAGGTGCGCCGCGGCCTTGAGCGGCAGCGTCGGATCGAGGTTCTTCTCGAAGCGCGCGCTCGAATCCGTGCGCAGCGCGAGCCGCTGCGCGGTGCGCCGCACCGTCGCGGCGTGGAAGCAGGCGACCTCGAGCAGGAGCGACGTGGTCCCGGCCGCGACCTTCGACCCTTCGCCGCCCATGATCCCGGCCAGCGCCACCGGCTCGTCGCCCGAGCAGATGAGCATGTCGTTGCTCGCGAGCTTGCGATCGATGCCGTCGAGCGTGCGCAGGCTCTCGCCCTCGCGCGCATTGCGCACGACGATGCCCTCGGGCGAGAGGCGCGTGCGATCGAAGATGTGGTTGGGCTGCCCCAGATCGAGCATGACGAAGTTCGACACGTCGACGAGCAGGTCGATCGGCCGCTGACCGACGGCGAAAAGGAGCGCACGCAACCAATCGGGCGAGCGCGTCGCGCGCACGCCATCGATCGGCAGCGCGAGGTAACGCACGCAACTCGCGCTCTCGATGCGCACCGGGCAGGCTTTCGCGTTGCCTTGCGCAGGCAGCGCGAGATCGAGCGCGCGCAACGAACGTCCGTGCATCGCCGCGATCTCGCTCGCGATGCCGCGGTGGCACCAGAGATCGGGCCGGTGCGTGATCGACTTGTTGTCGATCTCGATCACCCAGTCGTCCCAGCCCAGCGCTTCCGCGACGGGCTTGCCGATCGGCAGATCGAGCGGCAGCTCCCAGATCCCGTCGTGCTCGTCCCCGAGGCCAAGCTCGCGCTCGGAGCAGATCATCCCGCACGATTCCAGGCCGCGGATCTTGGCCTTCTTGATCTTCAGATCACCGGGCAGCGACGTGCCGACGCGCGCGACCGCGACCTTGAGGCCGGCGCGCACGTTCGGCGCGCCGCAGACGATGTTCAGGATCTCGGGTCCGCCGACATCGACCTGGCAGTACGAGAGCTTGTCCGCGTCGGGATGCTTCTCGCGCTGCACCACGTGACCGACGACGACGTCGGAGAGGTGCGGCAGGAAACGCTCGAGCGCGTCGACTTCGCAGGTCGAGAGCGTCAGGTCCTCGACGACGCGCTGCGGCGGGATGCCGGAGAGGTCGAGGTGTCGCGCGAGCCAGCGGTAGGAGATCTTCATCGGCCGTCGTGGGTCGTGGTTCGGGAGCTTCGCGTGACGATCAGAACTGCTCGAGGAAGCGCAGGTCGCCGCCGAGCAGGTGGCGCACGTCGTCGATGCCGTAGCGCAGCATCACCAGGCGCGAGAGACCGAGACCGAAGGCGAAACCGGTCCACTGCTCGCTGTCGATACCGCCCGCGCGCAGCACGTTGGGATGCACCATGCCGCAGGGCAGGAGCTCGATCCAGGTCGAGCGCTTGCACACGCTGCAGCCGTCCTTGCAGAACGGACAGCGCGCGTCGAGCTCGAAGCCCGGCTCGACGAACGGGAAGTACCCCGGACGCAGGCGGATCTCGATCTCGCGGCCGAAGATGCCGCGCAACAGAGTCTTCATCGCGCCGATCAGGTGTCCGACCGACATGTCCTTGCCGACGACGAGGCCCTCCATCTGATGGAAGGTGTGCTCGTGGCTCGCGTCGGTCGTCTCGTTGCGGAACACCTTGCCCGGCACGATCGCGCGGAAGGGCGGCTTCAAGCGCTCCATCGCGCGGACCTGCACCGGCGAGGTGTGCGTGCGCAAGACTAGACGTCCTTGCGGATCGCAGAAGAACGTGTCCTGCATGTCGCGCGCGGGGTGGTCGCGCGGGATGTTCAACGCTTCGAAGTTGTACCAGTCGAGCTCGACCTCTGGCCCGTCGAGCACCAGGTAGCCCATGCTCGTGAACAGGTCTTCCAGCTCGCGCGTCACCTGCGTGATCGGGTGCAGGCTGCCGTGCTCGAGCTTCTGTGCCGGCAACGTGGGATCGAAACCCGCGCCGGATCGTTGAGCATCGAGCTGTGTGCGCTCGAGCTCGTCGATGCGCGCCGCGATCGCCGCTTCGATCGCCTGCTTGAGCTGGTTCGCCGCCTGACCCGCCTGCTTGCGCTGCTCGGGCGGGAGCGTCGGGATCGCCGAGAGCAGCGCCGTCACCGGTCCGCTCTTGCCGACCAGCTCGCGCTCGACGCCGCGCAGCGCGTCCACGTCTCGTGCAGCCGCGATGCGCGCGAGCGCGCCACTCTTGAGGGTTTCAGAGTCCGTCATGATGGTCCCAGCGCGTGCGCCGGGCGCGCATGAGACACGTCGCGGCGAGCGATCTCAAGCGGGCAGTGCGGCGGAGCCTCGGCGTCCGCGACGAACCGACGCCGGCACCGCGCAGCGTCACCGCTGCACGTGGAGTTCGATCTCGACCGGAGCTCCGGCGCGGATGAGTCCTTGGCGACCGCGGAGATTCCGGGAAGCGACGCGGTCGTGCTCCGTCGGAGCGCCGTCCCCTTCACGGAGTTCCCCGAATGAAACGAGCCTTCCTGCTCGCGCTCCTCGCCGCCGGATGTCGAGCGACCTCCGCGCCCGCGAACTACGTCATCGAGTGCGTCGCTCCGGCCGACGCAAAGACGCCGTGCGACCTGGTCACCTTCGTCCACGCCTGTCAGCAGGCGAGCGGGCGCAACTTCACATGGACCAAGGAGACCGACGCCAGCCTCCACGCGGCGAGTTGCGACTGCCCGAGCCGGGCCACGGTTCCGGCGGCGGAGTTCGACGCCTGGTTCGCGGCCACGCTCGAGCGCCATGGCTTCGTGTCGCACCCCGTCGGTCCGGCGCACCTCGCCGTGCACCAGATCGACGTGCGTCGCTGACGCGCGCTCGACACGGCAAAAAAGAAGCCGCCCGCAGCCTCAGGAGTAGCCACGGGCGGCCTGTTGCCGGTCAGAGTTGCGAGTCCGCCTCAGGTCCTCGCAGCTCGTGCTTCGTTCACGAGCGCGTCGAAGGCCTTGGGGTCATGGATGGCGAGTTCGGAGAGCTGCTTGCGATCGAGCTCGATCTTGGCCTTCTTCAGTCCATCGACGAAGGCCGAGTACGTCATGCCGCGCAAGCGAGCGGCCGCGTTGATGCGCACGATCCACAAGCGACGGAAGGTGCGCTTCTTCGTGCGCCGGTCGCGCGTGCTGTACGCCCACGCGCGCAAGAGCGTCTCGCGCACCGTGCGCCACAGACGCGAGCGTCCGCCCCAGAAGCCCTTGGCTTGCTTGAAGTAGCGGTTCTTCTTCTGCCGGCGCACCGCGCCGAAGGTTGCACGTACCATGGCGGCCCCTTACGGGTTCACCATCCGACGCATGAGCGTCGACCAGGTGTTGTCGAGCACGATGCGGCGGCGCAGGCCGCGGCGCACCGAGCCGTTGAACGGCGCGTGCAAGTGACCGCGACCGGGCTTCGAGCAGAGCGCTTTGCCGTTCTTGCTGATCCGGAAGCGCTTCTTGACCGAGCTCTTCGATTTTTGTTTCGGCATGGAGGGTCCTCGTGGGTTGTCACGATGCCCTGCTCGCTGGATGCCATCCGCTTGCAGGGGCCGGCCGGACCGGAGATCGGTCGCCCGGACTTGGAGGGCAGAGAAGATACGGTCCCTGGCGTCGGACGCAAGCGCGTTCGAGCTGGAGGAGCTTCTCGGGAGGCGGCTGCGCCTGCCGCCGTGCGTCCCAAGACCTCGGGGCGACGCGATACGGTCGCCCCTCGGCCCGCCGGCGGGGCTGAGGCGTCGGCAGAACGAGGGGCTTCCGATTGGATTTCGTCGAGCCCGGCCCGGCTAGACCGGGCCGGGGGCCGGCACGCCCAGACTGCGCGCGACCACGGCCGAATTCACGACCGCCGCGATGCGCACGGCGTCGTGGACCTGCTCGTGCGTGGCTCCGAGGCCCGCGAGCGAGCCCTCGTGAGCTCGGACGCAGGTCTCGCAACCGCTGATCGCGCTCACGGCGATCGACGCGAGCTCGAACTCGAGCTTCGAGGTCGCGGGCGACGCCATGCGCGTCATCCGCAGGCGCGCGGGCAAGCGCGAGTACTCCTCCTTCCCGACGAGATGCCGGAAGCGGTAGTACACGTTGTTCATCGCCATGAGCGCGGCGGCGGCTTGCGCGTCGTCGCGCGCGGCGTCGTCGAGCTCGGGAATCGCAGCCTGGATCGCCGCCGCGACGACCGGATCGCGCAGCGCGAGCGCGCAGGCGAGCGCGACGCAGCCTCGCGCGCGCGGCGCGAGGCTGCCGTCGGACAACACCGAGCGCAGGTTGAGCCGGACATCCTTGGCGGAGTCCGGGAATCCGCCCAACAGGTTGTCGAGCGCTTGCATCACGCCACCTGGAGCGTCTTCTCGCCGCTCTTCCAGTTGCACGGGCAGAGCTCGTCGGTCTGCAGCGCGTCGAGCACGCGCAGCACCTCGTCGACGCTGCGGCCGACCTTGAGATCGTTCACCGACGCCCAGCGGATGATGCCGTCGGGATCGACGATGAAGGTCGCGCGC
The DNA here is from genome assembly GCA_044228975.1 of Planctomycetota bacterium. Taxonomy (GTDB): domain Bacteria; phylum Planctomycetota; class UBA1135; order UBA1135; genus JADJNY01. Next base: position 12,852 of record JBGATX010000144.1, read on the forward strand.
AGCGGCACGCCCTCTTCCTTGTGCAGCACTCCGAGAGCTTGCGAGAGCTCGCGGCGCGTGTCGGCGAGCATCGGGTAGGGCAGCGTCTTCAAGTCGGGATGCTGCTTGCGCCAGGCGAGGTGCACGAAATGCGTGTCCGTGCTCGCGCCGAGGAGCTGCGCGTCGCGCTCCTTGAAGTGGGCGTTCTGCGCGCCGAAGGCGGCGATCTCCGTCGGGCAGACGAACGTGAAGTCCATCGGCCAGAAGAAGAGGACGAGCCACTTGCCCGGGTAGTCCTTGTCGGTGACGGTCTTGAACTGCTCGCCGGGCTCGAGGCTCACGGTCGCTTGGAGAGAGAACGGGGGTAGCTTGGCTCCGACGGTCAGCATCGCGGGGACTCCTTCAGCTCGGTTGGCTCTCGTGACGCGCCCAACCTAAGCCGCGATCTCCTCAGCCTCCAACATCGATTTCTTATCGATGTGATAGGGAAGGGCTATCGTTTCGCTCAGGGGTCGTAAGCGCAGCGGAAGCCCCGCCATGCCCGCCGCTGGCCCGGGAGATCGTGCCCGCGGGCCGCGCCTCGCAGCCACGCGCGCCCATCCGGGTAGCCGCCTCCGCGGACGACGCGGTGGTCGCCGGCGTCGGGTCCCTTGGGGTTCACCGCTCCGGACTCGCCATAGGCCCCGTACCAATCAAAGACCCACTCCTCCGCGTTGCCGGCCAGATCGAGGATCCCGTCGGGGGTGCGCCCCGAGGGGAACGATCCCACCGACGCGAGCTCGAGGTAGCCGTCTTTGTCCTCGAACGGATCGAGGGCGAAGCGGCCTCCGTTGGTGAGGTACGGGTCATAGATGTTCCCCCACGGATAGCGACGCCCGGCGAGGCCGCGCGCGGCGCGCTCCCACTCCGCTTCGGTGGGGAGGCGTCCCCCTCGCCATCCGCAGTAGGTGGCGGCGTCGCTCCACGTGACCATCGTCGCGGGAACCTCCGGAGCCTCGAAGCGCTTGCCGCCGGAGGCGAGGGGGCGGGAGGCGCACGGGCCGACCTCGGCGCAGCGATCGTAGTCGCCGCTCGAGACCTCGAGCTTGTCGAGGAAGAAGTCGGAGAGCGTCACCTGATGGGG
>JBGATX010000145.1:0-10045 GCA_044228975.1 Planctomycetota bacterium
GCTCGCCCGACGCCTGCGCGGCCCACGAGAGTCCGTGCCAGCCCCACGGGAACGTCGGATCGACGCGGACGGCGCGCTCGAAGCGTGGCGCACCGGCGCGACCCTCGAGGCGGCCGGCGAGGTACAGCTCGAACGGATCGTTCTCGTCGTGCGTCAGCCGCTCGCGGTGCACGGCGAGCACGTCGACGCCGCGCAGCTCCTCGCGCGCGAGCTCGTCGAGCACGCGCTGCGGCGCGACCCAATGCGGCTCGAGCTCGCAGGCGCGCGCCAGCTCCACGCGCGCCGCGTCGCGCGCGGTCTCGCCGCGTTCGCGCAACAGGACCTGCGCCCGGGCGAGTGCCGCGCTCGCCGCAGGGGCGACGAGCGGCTTCTCACGCGCGGGTTGGGTGCGGCACGCCGGACAAGCGGCGCCCAGGAAGCAGAGCGCCAGCAAGGCAGGCAACAGCCACAAGCGGTCGTTGCCGCGTGCGGTGCGAGTGGCGCGAAGAGCCGTCATCGTGCGCGTCAGGTTGTAGGCCTTCGACGCGGTCCGAGCCAGCGTCGAGCCGCGCTCTCCGGGCCAGCGTCGAGCCGCGCTCTCCGCCTCGCTCCGGCGCCGCGGGTTGCGGCGCGCGTGCCGGAGAGCGAGACTCGCGGCATGCCGTACGCACAGCTTCACACGCTCGTGCCGGCGCTCTTCCTCGCGCTGGCGGTGCTGCCGCTCCAGAAGCCGAACAAGCCCGGACCCAAGTCGAAGGAGCCGGCGCGCAAGGAGCTCGTCAAGGCGGTGCCCCGCCTGGCGCCGTTCAGCGGCAATCTCGCCGCGGCCAAGGCGCTCGCCCTCGAGCGCAACGTGCCGATCGTCGCCCACATGATCCTCGAGAACGAGCAGGCGAACGACAGCTACCGCGCCACGATCCTGCCCGACGCCGAGCTCATCGCGGCCTCGGTGCGCGTGATCGTCATCGTCGCCGCCGATGGCGAGCACGCCTCGCAAACGATCGAGGAGCCGCAACCCGATGGCACGACGAAGAGGCGCACGCTGTGCTCGATCTTCGGCACCCCCGACTGCGCGGGTCATCGCGCGGCCTGGAACGACCTCGCCAAGCAGTTCGTCGAGGCCGACGGACTGCTGCACTGCCCGCAGGTCGCGGTGATCCTGCCCGACACGAAGGTCAGCGGGCGCATCAACACCGGCGAGCCGCCCGCGCCGAGCGAGATCATCGCCTTGATCAAGGAAGCGGTTGCGCTGTGTGGTCCGGGCTTGAGCGACGACGAGCTCGCCGAGTCGAAGAAGCTCGTCGTCGACGGAGAAACGGCGCTCGCCGCGCAGCAGTGGCCGGCGGCGGTGCGCGCGCTGCAACGCGTGGTGCCGCTGTGCGCCAAGGGTCCGACGGCGGAGCGCGCGCGTCAATCGCTGCCCGCGGCCGAGCAGGGCTTGCGCGCGCTGTTCGAGAAGCGCGCGGCGCTGCTCGTGCCCGGCACGGTCGCCGAGGGCTTCAAGCAGCTCACGGAGCTGCAGAAGGCGTGCGCCGGTCTGGCGCTCGAAGCCGAGATCGCGGCGCGACTCAAGGCGGCCGAGGGCGACAAGGCGCTGCAGGGCGAGATCGCCGCCTACCGCACGGCGCTCGAGGCCGATCAGATCCTCGTCGACGCGCGCGCGCTGCAGGCGAGCGACGCGAAGAAGGCGCGCGCGCTCGTGCGCAAGCTCTTCCAGAAGCGCTTCGCGGCCACGAACGCGGCCGCGGAAGCGCGCAAGCTCTGGCCCGACGTCGCCACGGAAGAGGACGCGCGCCAGCAGAAGAAGGGCGGGTAGCGAGCGCGCGTCGTCCGAGCGCGGGCGAACGCGCGCACGCGGATCGATTCGGCGCGGAGGCGCGCCGTCGCTCAGCGGCCGCGACGCTCAGGCACCGGCTGCACGAAGGCTTCGAGGACCGCGTCGCTGGCGCACTCGCGGTCGAGCCGGTCGGCCACCTTCAAGCGCTGCAGCCACTCCGCCATCGTCGGACCGCGCCCGCCGTTGACCGCGCCGGTGTAGATGCGCAGCTGATCGACGAAGAGCGCTTCGAGGTAGTGCGTCAGCAGGCGCGGACCGGCCTCGAGCAGCACGCGCTGCACGCCGCGCGTCCAGAGCCACTCCTGCACGTCGCGCAACTGCACGCCGTCGTCGGTCGCGACGTGCAGCTCGTGCACCTGCGCGCCGGCCTGCAAGAGCGCGCGATGGCGCACGGGATCGGGACCGGCGACGCACAGGATGTGCACCGCTCCCCCGCGTTCGGTCGTGCCGTCGAGCGCGCTCGGCGGACGCAGGATCGTCGCCTGCGGCGGCGTGCGCAGACGGCTGTCGAGCACGACGCGCAGCGGCGCGCGGCTCATGTCGCCCGGCGGACGCACGGTGAAGCGCGGATCGTCGGCGAGGATCGTCCCGACACCCGTGACGATGGCATCGACGCGTCCGCGCAGGAGCTGCACGTCGCGCAGCGCATCGGGACCGGAGATCCAGCGACCGCCGCCGACGCCTTGCGGCGGAATGAGTTGCCCCGTGCGCGTCTGCGCCCACTTCGCGATCGTCCACGGACGCGGGCGACGCAGGCGCTCGACGCCGTTCCAGGCGAGGAAGTGCGGCGCGAGGGTCGCGAGCGGCGCGAGGCCTTCGTAGAGCTCGACCTTGACGCCGTGCTCCTGGAGGATCCGCAGACCGTGACCTTCGTGGCGTCGATCGGGGTCGAGCTCGCCGACGATGACGCGCTGGATGCCGCTCTGGAGGATGCGCTCGACGCACGGCGGCGTCTTGCCGTGGCTCGAGCAGGGCTCGAGCGTCACGACCAGCGTGTCCCACTCGCTCGCGGGCACCTCGCTCTTCGCCGCCGCCTCGAAGGCGTCGACCTCGGCGTGCTTCTCGCCCCAGACGCGGTGGTAGCCGCGCGCGACGACCACGCCGCCGGAGAGGACCGCGGCGCCGACGCAGGGGTTGGGCGCGACTTCGAAGCGGAAGGCGCGCGCCTCCTGAGCCAACTCGGCGATCAGGCCCGCGATCTGGGCCTCGCCGAGGGTCTGCAGGGACCTCTGAGCCATGGTCTTCACGTCGGCCTCGCGTCGAGCGCGTTCCCGGGAGGCCCATCACGTCGCAGCACGGCCGGGGACGGCCATGAAACTTCGGGAGGGCGGCCCGGGCTCAGCCTCTTGAGCGTACCGCATGCATCGACGGAAAGCCCGCGAGCCGTGAAGCACGAGTCCGACACGCGGGGCGCACGGGAGTGGCTCATGAGCGTCCCCCATGCGCTCTTCTGCGGCGGAGTTCCATACGTGCTTTTCTTTCTGGTCCCGAGCGCCCGCGGATCCGACAATCCGCGGCCCTTTTCGACCCACACGGAAGTCCCTGCCATGACCAAGACCCCGATTCGAGTCGCCGTCACCGGAGCCGCGGGCCAGATCGGCTACGCGCTCGTTCCGCGCATCGCCTCCGGCGCCATGTTCGGCCCCGATCAGCCCGTGATCCTGCACCTGATCGAGATCCCCGACGAGAAGGCGCTCACGGCGCTCAAGGGCGTCGCGATGGAGCTCGACGACTGCGCCTTCCCGCTCCTCCACGACATGGTGCTCACGAGCGACCTCGCCGTCGGCTTCAAGGACGTGAACTGGGCTCTGCTCATCGGCTCGCGCCCGCGCGGCCCGGGCATGGAGCGCAACGACCTGATCAAGATCAACGGCCCGATCTTCGTCGGCCAGGGCAAGGCGATCAACGACAACGCGGCGAAGGACGTGCGCGTCGCGGTCGTCGGCAATCCGTGCAACACGAACTGCATGATCGCGATGCACGCGGCGAAGGACCTGCCCAAGCAGCGCTTCAGCGCGCTCACGCGCCTCGACCAGAACCGCGCGCAGAGCCAGCTCGCGCAGAAGGCCAAGCGCCCGATCACGGCGGTGAAGAACACGCTGATCTGGGGCAACCACTCCGCGACGCAGGTGCCCGACTACTTCAACACGACGATCGACGGCAAGAGCGCCGCCGAGGTGATCAAGGACGAGGCCTGGCTGAAGGGCGACTTCTTCAAGACCGTGCAGCAACGCGGCGCGGCGATCATCGCCGCGCGCGGCGCGTCGAGCGCGGCGTCGGCGGCGAATGCGCTCGTCGATCACGTGCGCGATCTCGTCACGCCGACGCCCAAGGGCGAGTGGCGCTCGGTGTGTGTCGTCTCCGACGGCAGCTACGGCACGACCGAGGGCTTGATCAGCTCCTTCCCGGTGCGCGCCGACGGCAAGGGCGGCTGGGAGATCGTGCAAGGCCTGACGGTCCACCCGTTCATCAAGGAGAAGATCGCCGCGACGGTGAAGGAGCTCGAGCAGGAGCGCACGGTCGTCGCGGATCTCTTGCGCTGACGCCACTCCGCAGTCACGAATCCCGCGGCCCGCGCATCTCCCCGAGAGATGAGCGGGCCGCGATCGTTGGTGCCGGTCACGCGGCGCGCTCACCCTCGCTCGAATGGCGCAGCGGAGCGCGGCTCTGGCTCGTCGGGATGCGGAGGATCAGCGCGAGCGATCCTCGACGCTCGCAGCGCGCGTAATTTCGCGGGTCGCGTCGATTTGCGTGTCCACCGCGGCGGCGCAGCGGTCACGAGCGATCAGCGACCCCGCGACAACCGCTCACCCGCTCCGACGATCGTCGGAGCCCTACCCGCGACGGACACCTGCCATGAAGCTCTTCCAGTTCCTCTCTTCGCTCGCCCTCTTCGCCGCGCTGAGCGTCTCCGCCTCCGCGCAGTGCTTCGTGCCCGACAACCTCGACATCGGGAGCGCGTGCAGCGGAGCGCAGACGAACGTCCCTCAGCGCGGCTTCGGCCAGCAGGCCATGGGAATCTGCTTCCGGGACTGCAACGTCGACGCGACGACGAACTACACGGCGAAGTGGGGTCCGACGATCCCGGTCGCGCAGGGGCTCGCGCCGATCCTGCCTTCGTGCGGCTGGTACACCGCGACGTTGAGCCTCTACCAGGGCAGCCTGCTCGTCTGGAAAGGAACGCTGCACCTCAGCTACTCGCGCACGTGGATCGAGATGCCGCTGCCTGGCCAACAGTTGCAGGTCTGGCGCTTCCTCGTGAACGGCGACCTCGTCGCTCAGACCCCGACCGCGTTCCCCTGCGGGACGCCGGCGTGCGCTCCCTTCTTCAACAACAAGGTGCGCTTCACCGGCTACATCGACTACGCGCACGACTGCGGCACGACGCTCACCGAGCGCGCCTGGATGCTCACGCACGCCTGTGACTCCATCGACCACGCCTCGGGCTTCCCGCGCGCGGGCGTCTACCACCCGAATCGCTACTACTCGATCGTCGGGCCGGCGCTCGGCTTCGTGCCCGGCGCGGGCGCGACGATGGAGATGGGTCCGATCGGCCAGGAGTGCATGCGCAAGTGGGACGCGCTCGCGCTGCCGGCGCGCTGCACGACGGAGGAGCCGCTGCTCTTCGGCAACATCAACCCGAACACGACGACGTGCATGTGCGGCACGGGGCCGTCGAACTGGTACGAGGGACAGCTCCAGCTCGCCGGCGGGTTCGGCTCGACGCTCAATCCGTTCTTCGGCAGTGATCCGTTCCGCTCCTTCCCGGTCGGGCAGTGGACCAACCCGCTCACCTTCCCCGGCGTCGAGGAGCTGCGCTGGAACTGCAACGAAGGGCAGTGGAACCCGTGCACGAGCGTGGCGCGGCAGGAGTACTTCTTCGGCGTGACGACGTGCGGCGGGTTCCCGGCCTTCACGTTCAACGCCACGACGCCGCCGATGCCGCTCCCGCCGAACTTCATCGACCAGTCGAACTCGGTCGTGCTGCCCGCGAACTTCGCCACGCGCAACCGGCCGTACCGCAGCGATCACATCGTCAACCTGAACTTCTGATCGACGCGAGGAAGTGACCGTCACGAGCTCCCACCCGGTCGCGCGCAGCGACCGAGTGGGAGCTCGAGCGTTGAGGACGGTGCCGGAGCCATCGTCCTCATGCTCCGCGGCAACGGACGCATCGTCGAACACCCCGGAACGGAAGAGCTCGCCGCGCGCATCCGCCTCCACGCCTTCGTATCGGAGCCGACGGAACACGGCGTCGGGCAGCAAGTTCCCTGCATCGCGTCGGACGTCGGGCCATGCACGACGGTCGTGCCCATCCGTGGAGGTATGGCTCCGGCGCCCTATTCAGCGCCGCGCGCGGAAAAGCGAGATTCGCTTCCAGTTTCGCGTTCCCGCGTCACCGCTGTGTGGCGAGCGAGCCCGCGGTGCGAATTCGGGTTGCGCCTCCGCTGGCCGCGCGCGTTTGGAGCGTGCGCTCCTGCGCTGCGACGGTGCCGCGCGGGCACGCGCCGCCGCGCAAGTTCCACGCGCCTCGAGACGCGCCAGCGTGCTCGCGCGCCGAGCGATCGAAATCGGCCGGCGCGCGAGACGCCAAATCCACGCGCGATCGCGCGCGAACCCGACCTCCATCGATCTTTCGAGCACCTGGATCCTCCCAACGGAGCTCGTTCCCATGTCCCATGCTCAGTTCCTCCCGTCGCTTCGCGTCCACCTGAGACTCTCGTGGCTGCTCGCCGGCCTCGCGCTTCCACTGCCTGCGATCTCCGCGCAGGATCACGAACCGGCGCGCACGCCAGCGGAGCTGCCCGCGGTGCCCGACATCGGGATGCCGTGGGTCACGCCTGTGCAGAAGTCGCCGGCCGACGTGCGCACGCCCGCTTCGAGCTCGCGCCCGGCCTCCGCGCGCCGGCCGAACGAGCGCCGCTGCATCGATCGCCCCGAAGTCGATCGGTCGCGCGACGTGTTGCGCTTCGACGAGCCGGGCGACGGCGCGCTGTGGGTGCGCGGACGCGACTACAAGGCGAGCTTCGGCGCCCACGGCTTCGAGTTCACGCCCTTCCTGGGCTCGGACGCACCGCGCAACTATCCGGTCGCGTGCACGCTGGCTTCGGTCGAGCTCGACGGACTTCCCGTCGCGCTCGGAGCCGGTGCGCGCTTCGAACGCCGCGGTGCGACGGTGCAACGCGATCTCGGCGCGCTCGTCGAGCGCTATGACGTGAGCACCGGCTCGATCGAGCAGAGCTTGGTGCTGAAGCGTCCGTGCACGGGCGGCGACGCGCGCGTGCGGTTGGAGCTGAGCACGGAGCTCGCGTGCAAACCGTGTCCGGGCGGACTGCGCTTCTCGAACGATCGCGGTGGAGTCGAGTGTCGCGACGCGTTCGCTCTCGACTCCGCCGGCCGTCGGCTGGCACTCGAGCTCACGTGCGTCGACGGCGCCCTGGAGATGCGCGTGCCGGCCGACTTCCTCGCCGCGGCGACCTGGCCGGTGACCATCGATCCGGTCTGGTCGACCTTCCCGATCGACACCTCCGTCGCGGACACCTTCGCGCCGGACGTGTCGAGCGACATCTCGCAGGACACGTGGATCGCCTGCTACGAAGAGGTCTTCAGCGCTGCCGACCACGACGTCGTCGAACAGCACATGGACCTCGCAGGCAACCTGATCGCCGCCGCGTACGTCGACCAGACGAGCCAGAACTGGGTGCGCCCGCGCGTCGCGAACAACGGACTCGAGGACCGGTACCTGATCGTCGCCACCGTGGGCGATCCGTTGGGCGGAGCGCGCGTCATCATGGGGCGCGGCACGCTCGCCAACCTGCCCGCGCTCGGCGCGGCGTTCCAGATCAGCGGCGCCGAGGTCGGCGACAAGCTCGATGCGGACGTCGGCGGCGACCCGGAATCCGCGGCGCCCTCGTACTTCTGCGTCGTCTGGTCGCGCGTGCGCAACGCCGGCGATCACGACGTGCACGCACGCCTCGTGAACAGCGATGCCGCGACGCTGGCCGGCGCCGGGACGATCTTCCTCGAGAACAGCGTCGGAACGCTCGACCGGCATCCGGCGATCTCGAACTCCGACGGCCGCGCGCCGTTTGCGACGCAGGAGTGGAACGTGGTCTGGCAACGGCAGTTCGCTCCCGGCGACGAGGACGTCTACGGCGCGCAGATCCACTGGAACGGCGTGATCACGACGCCCAGCTTTCCCATCGACACTTCGGCGAGCGACGACACGCATCCGACCGTGACGACGCTGCTCGACGAGCCCGCGGGCACGCGCGACTGGCTGGTCGCCTGGGAGCGCGACTTCGGCACCGATCACGACATCGTCGCGCGCGCGTTGAACGCCAATGCGCAGGTGGCGTTCGCCAACCTGAGCGTGACCGAGGGCGTCTACTACGCGTTCGACCAGCTCCAGCCGGCGGCCGACTGCGACGGCGAGGGTTTCGTGATCGCGTACATGCAGGACACGGCGCCGGACTACGATCCGCTCGTCGCCACGCTGCACCTCGTCGGCTCGAGCTTGATGCTCGGCGAGGGCTCAGAGTGGTTGACGTTCTCCAACCTGGAGGACGCCCGCCCCGCGATCGTCTCCAGCCGCAGCTCGGGCGGCGAGCGCGCGCGCTGCTTCATCGCCTACGAGCGCGACAATGGCGCCGATTCCGACATCCGCGGCGCGCTCTACGATGCCGTGCCCTACGCCGAGTTCTGCGATCCGCGGCTGCCGGGCGTCGTCGATTGCCCGTGCGGCAACGCTGGATCGCCGGGCCACGGTTGCGCGAGCTCGGTCGTTCCGGAAGGCGGCAAGTTGCGCGTCTCCGGACTCAGCTCGCCCGAGTCGATCGTCCTGCACGGCTCGTTCATGCCCGCCAATGCGGCCTGCATCTACCTGCAGGGAGACATCCTCACGGACGTGGTCTTCGGCGACGGCGTGTTGTGCGCGGGAGGAACGCTGATCCGCCTGCGAACCAAGGTGAACGTCGCCGGCGGCTCGCAGTTCCCCGAACCGGGCGACCCGCTCGTGTCGACGCGCGGCATGGTGACACCCGGCAGCGGCGCGCGGCGCGTGTACCAGGCCTACTACCGCAATGCGGCCGTCTTCTGCACGAGCGCGACGTTCAATGCCACCAACGCGGCGCAAATCGCCTGGTGAAGACCGTGCCAGTGCAATTCACCCACAGATTCCGAGCCATTCACGCTGTTCGTCAGACGCTGCTCAAGTAGAGACGCGGTAGCGAGGTTCGAGGCGACGCACGTGAGGCTACCCCCGCGAGGTGCGTCAGTCCGCTTCCATCGCGCGCCGTGCCATAAACCACGGAGCGATGGGCGAATGATCGGGTCCATCGGTGGAGGAGTTGCTCAGGCACGGTATTCCAGGCAGATGTTCCCGCGCGGCATCTCGCTACGACTTGCGAATCTCAGCCTGGAAGCACACGCCGGCCTCGGAGAGCAGAATCACGAGCCACACATCATCGATCCACTCGATGCAAAGGTGGTAGGCGAGCGCGTGTTCGCCGAATTGCTTGGGTGGCATCTCGGACCTGCCGAGCTTCGCGACGATTTGAGTCTCCGTCATCCCGATCAGCTCCTTGTCGGCCACGAGCGCCCTCGCCATGCGCAGCCGCATGGGTCGCGATAGCAGTGCCTCCGCCCTGGACGACCAAGCGATGCGGTCGAACTCGCACGGACCATCGGCGCAAATGCGCTTGTACAAGACCCGACCGGTTTCAGCGTCGCGCGCGGCGACGACCAAGAGAGCTCCGAGCCCGATCGTGAGCACACCGCCCACGACGCAGCCGACGAGGAAGGCAGGCAGCCGCCGACGAAGCGCACTGCTGTAGGGATTCGATGAGTCACTCACAGCCAGCGTCAGACTAGCGCGACTCGCGCGGGCCGCGCGCGCGACGCTGCCCGGCGATCCATGCGTACGCGCACCAAGTCAGCTCGATCGAGGGACTCGCCTTGGGTCGAGCGTGCCTTCCGTTGCGCACGCGCGTCGCGGTCCGCGCCGCCGCCACGACACGCGGTCCCATCCGCTTCGGCGAAACCGATCGGGCGCGCTATCCTCCCCCGACCATGCGAGTCTTCATCACCGGCGCCACCGGGTTCATCGGCAATGCCGTCGCCAACGCCTTCGCTCGGCGCGGGCATCACGTGCTCGGGCTCGCGCGCACGCCCGAGAAGGCGCGCGAGCTGGCGCGCGACGAGATCGAGCCCGTGCACGGGACGTTGCAG
>JBGATX010000145.1:10094-13962 GCA_044228975.1 Planctomycetota bacterium
TCGATCGCGCCGTGCTGAGCACGTTGAGCGAGCTCGGCGGGCGCCAGGGTCACGCGCGCACGCTCCTCTACACGAGCGGTGTCTGGGTCTATGGCGACACGGGCACGGGCTGCGTCGACGAGTCGAGCACGCCCAACCCCGCGCGCTGCGTCGCGTCGCGCCTGGAGAGCGAGAAGCTCGTGCTCTCCCGCGCGCGTCCCGAGCTCTCGACGATCGTCATCCGCCCTGGCTGCGTCTATGGCGGCGCAGGCAGCCTCACCGCGAGCTGGTTCGACAGCGCCGCGACGAAGGGCGCCGCTCGTTTCGTCGGCAGCGGAGCGCAGCGCTGGGCGATGATCCATCGCGACGATCTGGCGGAGCTCTTCGTGCTCGCCGCCGAGTCGCGCCTCGCCTGCGAGGTGCTCAATGCGACCGATCGCCCGCGCAACACCGTGCGCGACTGCGCCGCGGCCGCGAGCCGTCTCTCCGGCGGCAACGGGCGCGTCGAAGCGATCGCTGCCGACGATGCACAGCGCCAGCTCGGCGCGCTCGTCGAGCCGTTGTCGTTCACGCAGCACGTCGACTCGAGCAAGGCTGCGCGCCTTCTCGGTTGGCAACCGCGTCACGCGGGGTTCGTCGACGAGGTCGAGCGGCTGTACCTCGCCTGGCACGCACGCCGCGCGAATTGATCCGTACGGTACACGGCATCTTTCTCACCGATTCGCGGGCACCAAAGCGCGCGCAGCGACTTCGGCGAATCGGTGAGAAGGACGCCGTGTACCGTACCGCTGCGCACTCCAGCTCACTTCCCGTGCGAACACGGCCGCATGGAGCGCATGGGCCATGTCGCGGAGGATCCGCGTGGAGGCCGCGCGTGTCGCGCGGGATGCGCGCATGCAAGTCCTCGGCTGGCAGTTCGAGAAGCCCGGCGCAGCTCTGCGCCAGAGCGCCCGCGACGAAGAGCCCGGCAGCGGTGAAGTGCTCATCGAGGTCGCCGGCTGCGGCGTTTGCCATACGGACCTCGGCTTCTGCTTCGACGGCGTGCCGACGCGCCATCCGCTGCCGCTGACGCTCGGTCACGAGATCAGTGGCCGCGTGCCCGCGGTCATCCCCTGCGGCACGTGCGCCGCGTGTCTCGCTCACCGCGGATCGATCTGTCCCAAGCAAGTGTTCCCGGGCAACGACGTGCACGGCGGTTTCGCCACGCACGTGCGCGTGCCCGCGCTCGGCCTGTGCCCGGTGCCCGATCTCGCCGATCGACGCCGCAATCCAGGGCAGCTCGCGCTCGCCGATCTCTCGGTGATCGCCGATGCGGTCTCGACGCCGTACCAGGCCATCGAGCGCAGCGGCTTGCGCGAAGGCGACGTGGCCGTGTTCGTCGGCGCGGGCGGCGTCGGCGGCTTCGGCGTGCAGCTCGCGGCCGCGCGCGGAGCGCACGTCGTCGCGCTCGACGTCGACCGCTCGCGTCTCGCCGCACTCGAAGGCTTCGGTGCGCAAATGAGCCTCTGTCCCGGCGAGGACGGCGACGCGCGCGAGCTCAAGAAGCGCATCGGCGGCTTCGCGAAGGAGCACGGCACTCCGAGCTGGCGCACCTTCATCTTCGAGACCTCCGGCAGCAAAGGCGGACAGGAGACGGCTTTCGCGCTGCTCGGACACGGCGGCTACCTCTCCGTCGTCGGCTACACGCCGCACAAGGTCGAGCTGCGCCTCTCGAACTTGATGGCGCTCGATGCGACGGCCGTCGGCAACTGGGGTTGCCTGCCGGAGCACTATCCGGCCGTGCTCGATCTCGTGCTGCGCGGCCGCGTGCAGCTCGCGCCCTTCATCGAGCGCCGTCCGCTGTCCTCGATCAACGAGACCTTCCAAGCGTTGCACGAGCACCGCGTCGCGAAACGCGTCGTGCTCACCCCCGGAGCTTGAACATGCGAGCCCAGCCCTCTCCGTTCCTGAACCACGAGCTCTGCGAATCGCCGGCGCGCGCGGGCGTGCGCTACGAGGAAGTGCCGCTCGCCGATCCGCAAGGCAAGCAGGTCGAGGGCCTGCACTGGGTGCGCATCACGCTCGACAACGAGGCGCAGCTCAACTCCTACACGACCGAGATGGTCAAGGGCGTGATCCTGGGCATGCGCAAGGCATCGGTCGATCACGCCTGCGTCGCCGTCGTGTTCACGGGCGCGGGACAGCGCGCGTTCTGCACGGGCGGCAACACGGCGCAGTACGCGACGCACTACGCGGGACGGCCGGAGGAATACCGGCACTACATGCGCCTCTTCAACGACATGGTCAGCTCGATCCTCTCGTGCGACAAGCCGGTGTTGTGCCGCGTGAACGGCATGCGCATCGCCGGCGGCCAGGAGATCGGCATGGCCTGCGACTTCTCGATCGCGCAGGACATGGCGCTCTTCGGCCAGGCGGGACCGAAGCACGGTTCGGCGCCGGATGGCGGCAGCACGGACTTCCTGCCGCTCTTCGTCGGCATCGAGGCGGCGATGCAGAGCTGCACGCTGTGCGAGCCGTGGAGCGCGCACAAGGCGCTGCGCCTGGGGCTCGTCACGTCGATCGTTCCCGCGCTCGTCGTCGACGGGCGCTTCGTGGCCAACCCGCTCGCGATCACCGACCGCTGGACGGACGAGTTCGGGCGCATCGTACACGGCGAACCGCGCGCTGGTGAAGAGAAGGACCGCGCCAAGGATCTCGTCGGGCGCGGCAGGATCGACCTCTCGCTGCTCGATCGCGAGGTCGAGGCGCAGATCTGGAAGCTCGCGAACACGATGCCCGGCTGCCTGACGAAGACGATCGAGAGCGTGCGCAAGCACAAGCTCGAGCACTGGGACCGCAACCGTGAATCGAACCGCGCGTGGCTCGCGTCGAACATGCTCACGGAGGGCCGCGTCGGCTTCCGCGCGTTCCACGAAGGCGTCGCGGGCAAGCGCGAGGCCGACTTCCTGCTCCTGCGGCGCCGGCTCGCCGAGGGAACGGCGTGGGACGACGAGCTCATCGAGGACGTCTTGCGTCGCTGCCGCGGCGAGGCCCTGGCGAAGCGCTAGGTGCCGCATGAACGCCAGCGCAACGACGGGCGTGCAGGTCTGCGTGCGACGCGAAGTGCTCGACGCGGGCGCGATCTGGCGCGTCGTCCTCGCGACGCCGAAGGCCAATGTGCTGGACGCGGCGAAGATCGCGGTGTTGACGGACACGTACCGCGAGGCCGCGCAGACTCCCGCGCTCAAGTGCATCGTCCTCGAGGGCGAAGGCGCGCACTTCTCGTTCGGAGCGAGCGTCGAGGAGCACCTGCCGGGCCGCTTCGGCACGATGCTCACGTCGTTCCACGCGCTGTTCCACGTGATGCTCGAGACGAGCGTGCCGACGCTCGCCGCCGTGCGCGGCCAGTGCCTCGGCGGGGCGCTGGAGCTCGCGAGCTTCGCCTCGCGCGTCTTCGCCTCGCCCGACGCGCGCCTGGGACAACCCGAGATCAAGCTCGGCGTCTTCGCACCGATGGCGAGCGTCTTCCTGCCCGAGCGCATCGGCCGCGGAGCCGCCGAGGATGTGTGCCTCAGCGGGCGCACGCTCGCCGCGAGCGAAGCGCTCGCGCTGCACCTGGTCGACGAGCTCGCCGACGATCCCAGCGCCGCGGCGCTCACGTGGGCGCGCGCGCAGCTCCTTCCGCACTCCGCCTCGAGCCTGCGCGTCGCGCAGCGCGCCGTGCGCCTGGAGCTCGCCGCGCGCTTCGAGGAGCAGCTCGCCCGCTGCGAGCGCCTCTACCACGACCCGCTGATGCGCTCGCACGACGCCGTCGAGGGACTGCGCGCGTTCCTCGAGAAGCGCCCGCCGCAATGGAGCAACGCGTGACGCACGAGACCGCATCCGCACCTTCGAAGCTCGGGGCCTTGGT
>JBGATX010000146.1:0-13802 GCA_044228975.1 Planctomycetota bacterium
GTTGATCTCGACCGGGTCGGTCGTCTCGGACGTGCGCGCGATCTGGCCGCGCACGAAGGAGACGCCGCTCTGAGTATCGCTTCCGCCGCCGCCGCAGGCCGCGAGGGCGAGCAGCGCGCAGGCTCCGAGGAGCCGTCGATGGAGTTTCATGTTCGTGCTCCTCAGCGCGCCACGAGCGCGACCTTGTTCGGCGAGCCGGGGATCGGCGTGCGCAGGTACGGGAAGGTCGTGTCGATGAACGACGCGTCCATCATCGTCTCGTCGGTGTAGGGCAGCTGGCCCGACGGTGCGGCCGTGATGTCGAGCAGCACGCCCATCACCGCGCGCAGCGAGATGTCGACGACGTCGTCTCCGGGGCGGCGGCCGTTGGGATAGCCGGCTTGATCGCCGCCGACGACGCCCAGACGGTTCTGCATGTTCGCGGGC
Source organism: Planctomycetota bacterium (assembly GCA_044228975.1). Taxonomy (GTDB): domain Bacteria; phylum Planctomycetota; class UBA1135; order UBA1135; genus JADJNY01. Next base: position 427 of record JBGATX010000146.1, read on the forward strand.
ACCGCGGCGACGGTCGTGTTCAGACGCAGGATCTCGGCGCCCTGCACGCTGATCGGCTGGTTCAAGCCGCTCACGCCCGTGAGGAAGATCGAGACGAGGTCGCTGCGCGGGAACGTCGTCGGCGCGGTGACGCCGAAGAGCACCTCGAGCAGCGCCGGCAGCGTCGGATGCGTGACGTAGTCGGCGAACTGCGCGTCGTCGCGCGGCTCGCTCGCGTTGAAGCGATCCTTGTCCTTGATGCCGATGACGAGTTCGTTGACGAGCGGCGCGGAGAGGCGCGAGACCTGCACCCATGCTCCGCCTTCGACCGTGACCTTGTTCGCGGGGGCCGAGAGCGGATGCGGGTTGGCGACGCGCGCCTGGCGGATGCTCGCCGTGGTCCAGCCGCCGATGACCGGGTCGTTCGCCGTGACGAAGTCGATCGGGAGCTCGAGCACGATCGAGGTCACGTTGGCGTCGTCGATGATGTTCGGCTTGCCGGCCGGATCTCCGACCGGGTTCAGGTTGACGAGGTCGAAGGCCTCGCCGAGGTTCACCTGGAACGGATCCTTGCGCTGGCCGACGAACATGCGGCCGGTCGAGCCGTCGGGCAGCGCGATGTTGTAGCGGTGCGCCGCGGCGTATGCGGCGTAGTCGGCGATCGACTTGTTGCCGATGTTGTCGACGGGCTTGACGAACGTGGCCTCGGTCGTGTCGGCGTTCGTGATCGCCACCGACGTGCCGGTGCGACGGTCGCCGAAGACGCACTTCACCGAGTAGGACTCGTGCACGTTCAGGTTGGCGACGTTGCCGGCGCTGATCGCGCCGACGTTGAGCAGCGGGACGGAGTTGTGCTTCTGGTTGCCGACCGGACCGATGTCGAGCGCGATGTCCTGCAGGTCGTTCTGGAAGCGGAACTGGAAGGTGATGTCCTCGTGCGCGTCGCCGTCGTTGTCGAGGTGGATCTCGTAGAGCGCGTCGGGATCCATCGAGAAGTAGTTCGGGCCGCCGTAGGGTGCTTCGAGCGGGATGTAGTTGGCGACGACGGTGACGAAGTTCTCGCGGCCGGTCTCGTAGCTGCGGAACAGGTAGAAGTCGGTGGCGTCGACCTTCGGCATCTTCGTGATGTTCGGAGCTTCGCGGTGACTCGATGCGAAGGCGGGCAGTGCGGCGCAGAGCGCGAGACTGCCGAGGAGGAGGTGGCTCTTGTTCATGGTGAGGCTTGGCGGGTGACGGAGCACTAGCGCTCGTCGAGTGGCGCCGTGGGAGGTACGCAGGTGGGGAGCGTGTGGATGAGGGGAAGTGCGCGAGGGGCGTGGGCGTGGGCGTGGGCGTGACGTAGTGACGGAGTGAGTCGTGTGCGCGAAGGAGATGGGAGGCGCGAGGCGAGGTGAAGAGAGCAAGGACACACACGCGTGCTTCCATGAGAGGGCCACCTCCCGTCAAGGCCCCGTCCGAGTCTCCGCCACACACCCCATCCCGCCACGCTTCCATTCGCAGTCTCGAGGGCTCCGTGTTGGAGCCGCTGCACGTTGGAGTCCGTCCAGTCGGGCCCTGCAATCTACGCATCGTCTTCGACCGCGTTTCCGCGGTTCGAGGACCAAGCACGCTGGCGCAGTGACCCGGACTGGGCGGTTGTCAAGCACGCTGGCGCAGTGACCCGGACTGGGCGGTTGTGGGTGTGTTGACTTCGATCGTTCGGGGTCCTGCGCGGGTTGGGTCCGTCGTTCCTGGTTCCCGGTTCCTGGTTCTTCAGCTCGCCTTGCGCTCGGCGCTGTGGCGCAGCGGCTCGTACACCTCGCCGTTGCGCAGCAGCGCGAAGAGCAAGACGCTCAGCTTGCGCGCGGTCGCGACCACGGCGCGCTTCTTCGCGTTCTTCCCACCGCGCTCGGCGAGCTTCAGGCCGAAGCGCCTCAGGTCGCTGTCGACGCCGAATGGCCCCAGGATGTGATGGCTGCACTGCACCATCAGCGTCCGGCCCATCCGATCGCCTGTCTTGTCGATGCGCAGCTGCGGATCGTGGCCGCCAGACTGGTCGCGGCGCGGCACGAGGCCGAAGTACGCGCCGACGTTGCGCGCGTCCTTGAAGCGCGCCGTGTCGCCGATCATCAGCACGAAGTACAGCGCGCTGAGCGGTCCCACGCCCTTCACCTGCCGCAGGAGTTTCGTCTGCGGGTAACGCGTCTTGCTCAGCAGCACGATCTGCCGGTCGTAACCGCGGATGGTCTTCGTCAGCTGCTCGAGCGACCGCAGCATCGGTTCGATAGCGGGCTGCAGCACGGGATCGAGCGAGAGGTTGTGCAACGCCCCCGCGCTGCACTTCTTCAGCCTGTGCCCCAGCGCCTTGCAGAGACCGCGCACGCTGTTGACGAGCTCGGTCCGAGCCTTGACGAGCGCATCGCGAGCGCGCAGCAGCGTCAGGTCCTGGCGCACCTGCTCGGGACGCACGCTGACAGCCTCGAGCAGCGTCACGTCCAAGCGTCCAAGCTTCGCCAGCATCCGAGCATCGACCTTGTCCGACTTGCGTTCGTTGGCCGAGATCGCGCGCACCTTGCGCGCGTTGGCGACGATGACCTCGTGCCCGAACTGCTTCACCAGGTCGTGGATCCAGTTGGCGTGCGTCCCGGTCTCGAGCACGACCCGCGAGGCCGGCATCGACTTGAAGCGGAGCTCGAAGCCCGCCTTCGAAGTCACGACGCTGCCCTCGTCGACGATCTGACCCTCCGCATCGAGCACGCAGACCTGGCTGCGCTTGTCGCCGAGGTCCACGCCCACCGTCCAAGACTTGCTGACGCTATGCTTGACCATGTCATCCTCCTGCGGGTTTGCACCTCGAGTGCGCTGAGCGCCTTCGGGCGCGGTTTTCAACCTCGGTCACCTTAGTGACCTCACCCCGCAGGGGGGTGGCCCTCTCATTCCATCTCCGCATCGATCGCTGCGCGCGCGACGCCGCTCAACCGGCGCGCGCGGACGACGCGGGGTTCAAGGGCAGAGGGAATGGGGTCGGGGTGAGGAGTGTGGGTGGATGGTGGTCGGGTTGCGGATTGGGCGCGGCTCGGATGTGGCTCGGTCCCGGTGAGTCGGACTCGGCGCGTTGGACTGGGCAGCTCCGTTGCCCGCCTTCGCTGGCGGCCCGGCTCGCCTTGCTTCGATCGCGGCTCGGCGTCGGGGTGCCTGGCGCTCTGCGTGGCGTGGTGCGGCCTTGGCTTCCCATCCAGCGTCGGCTGCCTTGGTTCGCGGTCTGGCTTGACCGCTCGGGCCAACTCGCCATGGCGAATCGTGGGCTTTGGGCCAATCCGGTGGCGCCTTCGGTTCGTATCATCCGCGTGGACCCCACGATGGCTGCTGCTCGCATCCGGACGGACGGCGTGACGGAGGCTTCGGGCGATCCGCTCGCGGTGCTCGTGGCGCGCGTGGCGGAGCGCGACGAGGCGGCGTTCCGTGCGCTGTACGACGCGCTCAGTCCGCGGGTGTTCGGCCTGTCGTTGCGCGTGTTGCGCGATCGCGCTTCGGCCGAGGAATCGGTGGTCGAGGTGTTCGCGCAGGTGTGGAGGCAGGCGGAGCGGTTCGATGCCGCCAAGGCGTCCGTCTCCACCTGGGTGCTCACGCTGGCGCGCACGCGCGCGATCGACCTGGCGCGCATCCGCAAGCGCCGCACGCAGCGCGAGATCGAGGCGCCGAGCGAGGTGATCGAGGCGCTGCACGATCCGCTCGCCGGTCCGCTGTCGACCAGCGTCGAGAGCGAGCAGGCGCAGCGCGTGCGCTCCGCGTTGGAACAACTGCCGCGCGAACAGCGCGTGGCGGTCGAGCTGGCCTTCTTCTCCGGTCTGTCGCACACCGAGGTGGCCGAGAAGCTGCGCGCGCCGCTGGGAACGGTGAAGACGCGCATCCGCACGGGTCTGGGGAGTCTGCGCCTCGCGCTGGCAGGCATGGAGGGAGAGCTGTGAACCGCATCCACACGATCGCCGACGACGAGCTGCGCGATCGCGCCGCGCTCTACGTGATCGGCTCGTTGAGCGACGACGAAGCGCGCTCCTTCCGCCAGCACCTGGGCGACTGCGCCGTGTGCCGCGTGGAGGTCGAGGCGCTCGAGGCTCTGCCCGGCGAGCTGCTGGAACTCGCGCCGAGCGTGCCCCCGCCTGCCGGTCTGTGGCAGCGAGTGCTCGAGCGCGCGCGAGAACCCGAGACGCGCCCCGACTCACGGACGGCGCGCGCGGACGGCTCGAAGGGCACGCAGATCTGGAAGGCCTGGAACGACGCTCCGGGCGCTCCGTTCACGTACGTCGAGCAGCGCGACTCGGGCTTCGAGCCGACGAACGTTCCCGGCATCCATGCGCGCAAGCTCTTCGTCGATCCGGCTCACGACCGCGTCACGATGCTCGTGCGCATGGAACCCGGCGCCGCCTATCCGGGACACCGCCATTCCGGGCCGGAGGACTGCTACGTGCTCCAGGGCGATCTCGTCATCGAAGGCGAGCGCACGTTGCACGGCGGCGACTACGTGCGAGCCGCGCCCGGCAGCGTGCACGGCGTGCAGTCGACGCGCAACGGCAACCTGCTCCTGATCGTGTCGTCGCTCGGGGACGAGCTGACGGCATAGGACGAGCTCCGAGCGATCGAGCCCCGCCGCGTGGAGCCGCGCGCGATCGAGCGAGCTCGGTGCGTCGACTTCGGCTGCGCCGGGCCGAGCCGGCGCGCGCGCCACGCTGGAGTCGATGCCGCCGCTCCGCTATCTAGTCGCGCGTGCCGACCGCCGTCCTCGCCGTCTTCGCGTTGGTGTATCTGGGCATGATCCTCGGCGGGCTCCCCGGCCTTGGCCTCGACCGCACCGGCGTCGCGCTGCTCGGCGCGCTGGCGCTGGTCGCGATCGGCGCGCTCACGCCCGAGCAGGCCTGGCTCGCGATCGACGTGCCGACGATCGCGCTGCTCTTCGGGATGATGATCCTCTCGGCGCAGCTCGCGCAGAGCGGCTTCTACGCGCGCGTCACGGCGCGCATCGCGGCGCTGGAGGTCTCGCCGCCGCGTCTGCTGCTCGCGGTCGTGCTCGTCTCGGGCGCGCTCTCGGCCGTGCTCGTGAACGACATCGTGTGCCTGGCGATGGCACCGCTGCTCGTCGAAGGGTGCGCGCGGCGCAAGCTCGATCCGCTGCCGTTCCTGCTCGGTCTCGCCGCGGCGTCGAACGTCGGCTCGGCGGCGACGCTGATCGGCAATCCGCAGAACATGCTCATCGGGCAATCGCTCGGCCTCTCGTTCGCGCACTACGCGCGCGAGGCACTCGTGCCGAGCGTGCTCGGACTCTTCGTCGTCTGGGGCGTGCTCGCCTGGCAGGCGCGCGGACGCTGGCGGCGCGAAACGTCGCTCGCCGCGCCGGACGCGACCGTCTACGACGCCTGGGCGACGCGCAAGGCGCTCGCCTGCGCGCTGTTCCTGCTCGTCGCGTTCCTCGTCGCGCCCTGGCCGCGCGAAGTGCTCGCCCTGGGCGTCGCCGGCGTGCTGCTGGTCAGCCGCCGCACGCGCTCGCGCGAGATCCTGGCACGCGTCGACGGCCAGCTGCTCGTGCTCTTCATCGGCCTCTTCGTCGTCAACCGCGCCGTGCGCGACACGGGGAGCATGGAGCGCTGGCTCTCGCAGCTTCAGACTCACGGCTTCGACCTCGCGCAGCCCGTGCATCTCTTCCTCTTCTGCGTGCCGCTCGCGAACGTGCTCTCGAACGTCCCCGCCGTCATGCTGCTCCTGCCCAGCGCGACGCATCCGCTGGCGGGGCCGATCCTGGCGCTCGCTTCGACGCTCGCCGGCAATCTGCTGCTCGTCGGCAGCATCGCCAACCTGATCGTCGTCGATCAGGCGCACCGCCACGGCGTCGCGATCGGCTGGCGCGAGCACGCCCGAGCGGGCGTGCCGATCACGCTGGTCACGCTCGCGATCGCGGCGCTGTGGCTCTGGCTGCGAGCCGGCGCTTGACAGCCGGTCGCCGGCGCGGCGCCGCGGTGGGCGAGGGACGGGGCGTGCGCTTGGGCGCCGGAGCGCGGTGCCTCGCCGCCTCCGCGCCATGCGCGGACTTCGCTCGCTTGCCCGCGCGAGCACGACGCGACTCGAGCGCGGCGCGCACGAGGTCGTCGGCGTTCTTGAGGAAGACGAACTCCAGTCGCGCGCGCGCTTCCTTCGGCACCTCGTCGAGGTCGACCCTGTTGCGCTCGGGCAGCAGCACGGTGCGGATGCCCGCGGCGAGCGCGCCGAGCACCTTCTCCTTGATCCCTCCCACCGGCAGCACGAGTCCGCGCAGGCTGATCTCGCCCGTCATCGCGAGATGACTCTTCACGCGCCGCCCGGTGATCAACGACACGAGCGCCGTGAACATCGTGACACCCGCGCTCGGCCCGTCCTTGGGGATCGCGCCGGCCGGCAGGTGCACGTGCACGTCGTGCGTCTCGAACCAGCGCGGCTCGATGCGCAGGCTGCGCGCGCGCGAACGCGCCAGGGTCAACGCGGCTTGCGCGCTCTCGCGCATCACGTCGCCGAGGCTCCCGGTCAGGATCAGGCGACCCTTGCCGTTCATCGCCGTGGCTTCGACGAAGAGGATCTCGCCGCCGACCGGCGTCCAGGCGAGGCCCGTGGCGACGCCCGGCACCGCGGTGCGCTCGGCGAGCTCGCTCGAATAGCGCGGCGCGCCCAGGATGCGCACGAGATCGCGCGTGTGCACGTCGAGCGAGCGCGCCTTCTTCTCGACGATGCGCACCGCCGCGTGACGCACGAGCTGGCCGATCTGGCGCTCGAGACCGCGCACGCCCGCCTCGCGCGTGTACTCGCGCACGAGCGACTTCAGCGCCGCGTTGTCGATCGAGAACTGGTCGCGCTTGAGACCGTTCTGCTCGATCTGGCGGCGCAGCAGATAGCGCCGCGCGATCGCGAGCTTCTCGGCCCCGGTGTAGCCGGGGATCTGGATGATCTCGAAGCGGTCGCGCAGCGGCGGCGGGATCTGGTCGAGCACGTTCGCCGTGCCGATGAAGAGCACGCGAGAGAGGTCGAAGGGCACGCCGAGATAGTTGTCGCGGAACGAACCGTTCTGCTCGGGATCGAGCACCTCGAGCAGCGCCGACGACGGATCGCCGTGCATGCCCGCGCCGAGCTTGTCCATTTCGTCGAGCATGAACACGGGGTTCGACGAACCCGCCTTGCGCATGCCCTGGATGATGTTGCCCGGCAGCGCGCCGATGTAGGTGCGCCGGTGGCCGCGGATCTCGGCTTCGTCGTGCACGCCGCCGAGCGAGATGCGCACGAACTTGCGCCCCATCGCCTTGGCGATCGATTGGCCGAGCGACGTCTTGCCGACGCCCGGAGGTCCGACGAGGCACAGGTTCGAGCGCTTGCCGTCGGGCTTGAGCGAGAGCACGGCCAGGTACTCGAGGATCGCGCGCTTGACCTTCTCGAGGCCGTGGTGATCGGCATCGAGAACCTCGCGTGCGCGCTCGATGTCGAGCTTGTCCTCGCTGGCGATCGACCAGGGCAGCTCGGCGAGCACCTCGAGGTAGGTGCGCAGCATCGAGTACTCGGCCGCCGACTCGTTCATGCGCTCGAGGCGCGCGAGCTCCTTTTGGGCTTGTTTCGAAGCCTCTTCCGGCAGCGCGGCCTTCTCGAGCGCGCCACGCAACGCCGCGAGGTCGCTGGGCTCGCCGCTCTCGCCGGCGAGCTCCTTCTGGATCTGTTTCAACTGCTCGCGCAGGAAGTACTCGCGCTGCGCCTTGCTGAGCTCGCCCGCCGTGTCCTGGCGGATCTTGTGCGAGAGCTTGAGCACCTGCGCGAGCTTGCCGAGCTTCGTCGCGACCTTGTCGAGGCGCGCGGGCAGCGGGAAGGTCTCGAGCAGTTCCTGCTTCTCCGCGAGGGGGATGTCGAGGAACGTCGACACCATGTCGGCCAGCATCGAAGGCGAGGTGATGCCTGCGATGGCGTTCGAGAGTTCCTCGGGAGCTCCCGGCGCGATCTGCAACACCTCTTGCGCCTGCTGCTTGAGCGCGAGGAAGCGCGCTTCGATCTCGGGCGAGCGCTCGATCTCGGGTTCCTCGACGCGCTCGATGTGCGCCATGAGCAGCTCGCCCTCGTCGAAGACGTCACGCAGGCGGAAGCGCACGACGCCCTGGCAGATCGCGTGGTGCCGTCCGTCGGGCGCGGTCAGGTAGCGCATGACCTCGGCGAGCGTGCCGACGTCGTACAGGTCCTTGCGCGCGGGGTTCTCGACGGACTCGTCGCGTTGCAGCACGACCGCGACCGGCACCTGGCGGCGCACCGCTTCCTGGACGGCCTTCACAGCGCGCTCGCGGCCGATCACGACCGGCAGCACGACGCCCGGGAAGAGCACCATGCTCCGCACGGGCACGAGGATCGCGCGCTCGAGCGCGGGCGCGGCAGGCGCGAGCGCGCCGGGCGAACTCTCGGCAGCGGCGCCCGCCGCGGGGAGGAGGTTCTGGAGGTCGTTCACGGGCCCTTCCTCAGTCGCACGAGCAGCACGCCGTGCTCGGTCACCCGAGCTTCGATGCTCGCGGTGGGAATGCCCAGGGGAATGCGGCGCTGGAAGCGACCTTGAGGGATCTCGAGGCGCCGGACCTGCGCTCCGCCGCAGACCGGCGGCAGCGCGCGGCGAGCCTGCACGACGAGCATGTCGCCGTCGCAGCGCACGTCGATGGCTTCGGGATCGACCCCGGGGAGCGCGACGAGGACGAAGAGCTCCTCTCCGCTCTCGAAGACGTCGACGGGCGGCTCCCAGACCGAGCCGGGCTCGTGCGCCACCTGGAAGAAGCGCCGCTGGACCCAGGCCGTCCGCTCGAGCAGCTCGGCCGCCCGCTCCCACATCCAGTCGTTGGGATCTCTCTTGCTCATGGTGCGCGCCGTCGCGCCGACGAGTATGGGGCGCTGCAGCGCGGAGGCGAAGCGGCCGAGGTGCGAATTTCGAGGCCTCGCGACACCCGTCCGGCTGCCTCGCGGTAGTCTTTTCGGGTCACTCCGGCCCCCACGGAATCGAGGAACTCTCGCGGGTGACCCGTTGCGCCCCCAAGGCGTGGCGACTACTTTGGGAGTTCCTAATTTCTTCCCCGAAGGGACCTTTCCCGGTCCCCTGCTCGCCGCTCGTCGGTCTCGTTGGGCCCGCGATCGCGGGCAGCGCCCCCGACACGCTCCATCGCACCATGAGACTCAACCTGCTCCCCATCGTTGGCCTGGGCCTGCTCGCCAAGAGCGTGTTCGCCCAAGGCGCCGTCGCCGAACCCGGAAGCCTGCTCGTGTTCCACGAGTTCGACAACCGTCTCGGCATCGCGAACCTGATCACCGTCACGAACACGGCTGCTGGCGCGTCCGACTCGGTCGACGTGCACTACGTCTACCGCGGACGCTGGGGACAGAGCGAGACGCTGCTGCCGTGCCTCGAGACGAACCGCACGCGCACGCTGACGCCGAACGACACGATCAGCGTCCTCACGTACAACGACAACCCCAACCAGGTCGCCGGTTACCTCTACGCGTACGCGACGTCGCACACGAGCGGCCAGCCGATCAAGTTCGACCACCTGATCGGCAACAACCTGGTGATCGACGGCCTCGGCGCGTTCGACTACTCGGTCAACCCGTTCGTGTTCAAGGCCGGAGGAGGGCTCGCGGAGCGCGCGAACACCGACCTCGACAGCGACGGCATCCGCGACCTGAACGGCAGTGAGTATTCGCAGTCGCCCGACGAGATCCTCGTGCCGCGCTTCCTCGGCCAGGGCGGGCGCGCGATGAACGTCGGCTACGGCAGCGACCTCGTGCTGATCAACCTGACCGGCGGCACGCGCTTCGACGCGATCATCGACTTCCTGATCTACAACGACAACGAAGAGGAGTTCTCGGCCCAGTACCAGTTCAACTGCTGGGAGAAGGCGCCGTTGCTCTCGATCTCGGGTGTGTTCGCCAACCAGTTCCTGCTCACGTCGACGAACCACAACCCCAACGAGATCCCGGGCGCGAACTACGTCAAGACCGGCTGGTTCCGCATCGACGGCAACGTCGCGTTCTCGCAGGCGGCGCAGTTCGCCGACCCGGCGATCCTGGCGGTGCTGGTCGAGAAGATCGGCGCCTACAAGGCGGCGGATCTGCCCTTCGGCCAGGGTGTGCAAGCCAACGGAGACCTGCTCCCGCAGTCGCTCGTCGGCGACAACAACTGAGTTCGTTCGCGGCGTCCGGCGCCGCCTCGACGCAAGGATCGATACGGACCCGCGCCGCGGTTCCGCTCGAGCGCAGAGCACTCGCAACGTGCTCTGCGCTTGTTCGTTTTGACCAACAGCGCGTCGTTCGCAGACGCGCACACGGAACCCAACACTCATGAGCTGACGCAAAGTGCGGCAGCGTTGCGAGCTCTCGAAGTGGGCGGCGGTCGCCCAGGAGTTTTTTTTTCAAGTGCGTAGATGTGGGTAATTGCCTCCATGGTTACACTCCGTTCATTGTCGGCTTTTCAACTCACTGCTCCGCACCAAAGACTCACCCACAGAGGGCTGCCGTGAAAACTCGTTCGTTGGAGCGACCGTCCGTCGGTCGCATTTGGATTCCACTCTTCGCCACTTTCCTGAGCGCGCCGCTCATCGCGCTTCAGGGCGTCGAACCGCCGCCGGTCGCGCCGCCGTCGCTCAAGACGATCACCAGTCACCTGAACGACATCCTGCCGAGCAATCTCGACACGGCCGTCTCCGACCGGAGCGCGGCCATCGTGCTCGGAAAGGCGCTGTTCTGGGACATGCAAGTCGGAAGCGACGGAGTGCAGGCCTGCGCAACCTGTCACTTCCACGCCGGCGCGGACCCGCGCGCGAAGAATCAGCTCAATCCAGGCCCCGCCGACCAGTTCGACGCGCTCTTTTCCGGCGTCGGCGGCCCCAACTCGACGCCCAAGGCGTGCGATTTTCCGTTCCACCGGCTGGCCGTGCCCGACGACAACCAGTCAGCGGTGCTGCACGACGTGAACGACCGACTGTCGTCGCAAGGCGTCTTCCGCACGACGTTCAATAGCATCTCCGGCGGAGCCGTCGACAACGGCACGATCATCCCCGACGAAGCGAATTTCAGCGTTGGCGGCATCAACACGCGCCGCGTCGAGCCGCGCAATACGCCAACGGTCATCAACTCGATCCTGCTGCACCGCATCTTCTTCGACGGGCGCGCGAACTTCTCGTTCAACGGCAACAATCCATTCGGCGACACGGATCCCGACGCCAAGGTGCTCGTGCGCCAAGGCGGCAGTCCCGGTGACCCCGCGACCGCCGTGCGCCTGCTCTTCGATCATGCCGCGACCGCGTCGCAGTCCGTCGGGCCGCCGCTCTCGCCGTTCGAGATGTCGTTCGAGGGGCGCAGCTTCTCGCTGCTCGGCAGCAAGATGCTGGCGCTGCATCCGCTCGCCGGGCAGCTCGTCGCCAGCGACGACAGCGTGCTCGGCGCCCTGTCGGCTGCGCCGAATCCCGGCTTGACCGGCAACATGACCTATGCCGACCTCGTGCGCGCCGCGTTCCGCAACGAGTTCTGGGACGCCGGCGGAACCTACGACGGCGTATCGCAGATCGAGCGCAACTTCCCGCTCTTCTTCGGCCTCTCGATCCTGGCCTACGAGTCGACGCTGGTCTCCGACGACAGCCCCTATGACCGCTACATGGACGGCGGTGGCGAAGGCGGCAGCCAGTCGAACGCGCTCACCGAGCAACAGAAGGAAGGTCTCGACATCTTCCTGAACCGCGGGAGCTGCATCGCCTGCCACGCCGGCTCGGAGTTCGCGGGAGCGACGCACAGCATCGTCGCCGTCGAGGGACTGCTCGAGCGCATGCTCATGGCCGACGGCGAAGCCGACGGCAACATCCAATTCGTCACGTCGCCGCCGCCCGCCGACGAGGAACTCGCTCCGGCCACCGATCTGCCGCTGAACTTCGAGCCGCGCGGCAAGCTGGTCGAAATCCGCAATCCCTCGGGCACCGGCTCGCCGCTGGCTTGGGGCTTCGCGTACTTCTCGAGCGGAGTCGGGCAGTGCTCGCCGCCGGGGGACGAACGCATCCTCCTCAATGCGGGCGCGAACGCCCCGTTGAACTCGAACTTCACGGCGGAGATCCGCTTCAAGCTCGACGCGAACTGCAAGAAGCTGTTCCGCGTCGACATGGGCTGGCAATTCCCAGGCGCGCCGGCTGGCGACTACCGCGTCTACGTCGGTGGTCGGAGCGTGGGCTCGATCCACATGAACCAGGTCCAGCCGCCGGCGGTCTATGACGTCGGCTTCTACAACATCGGCGTGCGCCAGACGTTGGAAGACCTGGGCAACGGGGGGTCCGGCCCCCACGGCATCTTCGCTCTCGCGGCGCGCGCAAGAGCGGGTGAAAACGTCGACGGCGGCCGACTGCAACCGCCCGTCGGTCCCAACGAGCGCATCGCGGTCAACGGGGCCTTCAAGACTCCGTCGTTGCGCAACATCGAGCTCACCGGTCCCTACATGCACAACGGCGGGTTCTCGACGTTGGAGCAGGTGGTCGACTTCTACACCGGCGGCGCGCACTTCGAAGTAGCCAACTTCCACGACCTCGACCCCGAGGTCGGCGGGATCGGCGGCATGGACACGGAGCGCAAGGCCGCGCTGGTCGCGTTCCTGAAGTCGCTCACCGACGAGCGCGTGCGCTACGAGCGGGCTCCGTTCGATCATCCCGCGCTCTCCGTTCCGAACGGCCACCCCGGAGACCAGAACTCGGTCACGGCGGACCTCGGACACTGCAACGGCCCGCTGTGTCAGGCGACGGAGAGCTTCCTCGCCATCCCGGCCGTCGGGGCCGGCGGTCGCGCCACGCCGCTCGCTCCCTTCGAGAGCCAGCTCGACGCGTGCGTCAATCTGCTCGCCCTCCAGGGTCAGCAGGTCGGCGAGGTCGCGGGAGGCACGGAGGGTCAGGTGCGCGTCAGCCTGAGTCGCCGTCCGAGCGGTCCGGTGACGGTGCAGCTGGGTCTCTCGGCGCCCGGTCAGGCCGTGCTCGAGCCCGCGACGCTGAACTTCACGTCGGCGGACTGGTTCCAGACGCAACTCGTGCGCGTGCGCGGACTGCAGGATGGCATCGTCGACGGCAACGCACCGTTCAGCGTCGTGATTTCGCAGGTCGTGAGCAGCGACGCCGGCTTCGCTGCGCCGCAGTCAGGCCACGTCGACCTGACCTCGGTCGACAGCGGTGTGCAGTGGTCGATCATCAACATCGAGGCCGAGAGCGGCCCCGAGACGGCGCCGATGACTGTCGTGAACGACGCCGCGGCCTCGGGTGGCCAGTACATCTGGGTGCCCAACGGCAACGGCAACAACACGAGCGCCACCGGAACGCAGGGCGTCGCGACGCTGACCTTCAACGTCGCCACGGCCGGCCAGTACCGGA
>JBGATX010000147.1:0-13752 GCA_044228975.1 Planctomycetota bacterium
CCGTTCCGCGCGCGCGGCACGACTCGCTCAACGTGCGCAAGACGTCGGCGGCGAGCGTGGCGTCGAGCGCGCTCGTCGGTTCGTCGGCGAGGCACAGCGCGGGATCGAGCGCGAGCGCGGCCGCGAGCAGCGCGCGCTGGCGCATGCCGCCCGAGAGCTCGTGCGGATAGCTGCGCGCGACGCGCGCCGGATCGCCCAGCGAGAAGCGCCCGAGCAGCAGGAGCACGCGCGCCTCGACCTCGTTCGCCGGGCAGGCCGCGTGCGCGCGCAGCGTCTCGCCCACCTGCGCTCCGACGCGCTGCACCGGATCCAGCGCCGCGAGCGGATCCTGGAACACGACGCCGATCTCGCGCCCGCGCAGTTCGCGCCAGCCGCGGGCGTCGAGCGAGAGCAGATCCCGGCCGCGGAACGAGAGCTCGCGCGCGCGGACGTGAGCGGAACGCGTCAGCAATCCCGCGCACGCGGCGAGCAGCGTCGACTTGCCAGAACCCGACGCGCCGACGATCGCGAGCGTCTCGCCCGCGTGCAGCTCGAGATCGACGTCGCGCAGGGCGACGACGCTTCCACGCCGCGCGTCGACGTACTCGACGCAGAGGCCGCGCGCGCGCAGGACGACCTCGCGCTCAGCCACGCGGCAGCTCCTCGAGCGCGAGAGCGCGCTCCCGCGTTCCTTCGCTCGTGCGTGGATCGAGCACGTCGCGCAGCGCCTCGCCGACGACGTTCGCGCACCACGAGCTCGCGAACACGCACAACCCCGGGAACACGAGCACCCACCAGTAGTGCGCGTTGCGCGCGTCGGCGGCGAGCGTCCCCCACGACGGCACCGGCTCGGCCACGCCCAGGCCGAGGAACGAGAGCCCGGCTTCGGTCAGGATCGCGCTGCCGACGCCGAGCGAGAGCGCCACGATCGCCGGCGCGAGCGCGTTGGGCAGCACGTGCACGAAGAGCACGCGCGTGCGCGAGAATCCCTGCGCCTGCGCCGCGAGCACGAACTCCGCGCGCCGCAGCTTGAGGCAATCAACGCGCACGAGGCGCGCGACGGTCGTCCACCCGACGCCGGCGATGACGAGCAGCACGCACACGGTCGGCGGAACGACCGTCGGATCGGCGAGCGCCGCCAGCGCGAGAACGAGGAAGAAGGCCGGGAAGCACAATACGACCTCGAGCACGCGCGACAACGCGAGATCCACCAGGCCGCCGAAGTAGCCGCTGACGCCGCCGACGAGCGTGCCGATGAGCGCGAGCAGGAGCGCGGCGCCGAAACCGATCGCGAGGCTCGCGCGCGCGCCCCACAGGAGGCGCGCGGCGATGTCGCGGCCCGAGCCATCGGTGCCGAGCAGGTGACGGAACGCGGAGTTGCCCTGCGGTTCCCCCGGACGCACGACGAGCGCGAGCGGCGCGTTCGCGCCCTGCGCGCGCTTTGGATCGAGGTAGCGTCCCTGCTCGTCGATGCGCGACGACGCGAGCCACGTCGGCGGCCGCCAGGTCTCGTCGCTGTGCGTCTCGGCGTAGCCCATCGCGATCGGCGGGAAGAGCACGCGCTCGACCCGCGCGCCCGGCGACGCGAGGCGCTCCTTCCACGGCCGCGAATCGAGGTGCTCGTCGCTCGGGCGCACGACGCGCCACGACGTGACGCTCGCGACGCAGAGCATGAGCACGCAGAAACAGGCGGCGAGCGTCGGTCGGGTCCGGCCGCGGCGCTCGGCGAACGAGCGCACGAACGGCAGCGCTCCCACGCCCAGCCAGAGCGCGATCGCGGCCACCGAGAACGCATCCAGCGCGGCGAACGCCGGCCAGCGCGTGGTCGCGGAGAACCGCGACGGCGCCCACTGCGCCTTGAGCAACGGGCTCAGCTCACGATCGGCGCTGCGCGCCGCCTCGACGAGACCTGCGGCGTCGTCGGGCTTCGCCAGCGCATCGCGCACGAGCTTGATCCACGCCCAGGCGGACGGTCCGAAGCGCTCGAACGCGCGATCGAGCACGTCGACACAGCGCTCGAGCGTCTCCCGTTCGCGCTGGATCGCGCGCGGCCGCGTCAACGTCGAGCCGGGCATGCGGCCGGCGAGGTACTGCTCGTCGCTCTGGCGCTGCAAGCCTTCGAGCGTCACGGAGAGCGGCACGAGCAGGCTGCGCGCGCGCTCGATCTCGACGCGATCGACGAGGCGCGCGTAGAGCGGGCGGTCGTTCGCGACGAGCGGCGCGAGCACGGCCATTCCGCACAGGAGCCACAAGCAAGACAGCGCGAGCAGCGCTCCGCGTCGCGCGCACAGGCGCTCCCACGCACTCCTCGCGCGCGGCGCACCGAGACCGGACGACGGCGACGTCTCACGCATGGCGCACACGCGGATCGAGCAGCGCGTAGACGACGTCCGCGGCGAGGATCGAGACGAGCGTGATCGCCGCCGAGACCGTCGTCACGCCCAGGATCGCGTTCAGGTCGCGCGCGAGCATCGCCTCGTACGCGTAGTGGCCGAGGCCCGGGATGCCGAAGAGCGTCTCGACGACGACGGAACCGCCGAGCAGCGCCGGCAGGATCGATCCGACGAGCGTCACGAGCGGCAGCAGCGCGTTGCGCAGCGCGTGACGCACGATCACGTCGCGCTCGGAGAGCCCGCGCGCGCGCGCGGCGCGGATGAAGTCCTGATCGAGCACCTCGAGCAGCGCCGCGCGCGTCTGGCGCGCGAGGAATGCGAGCGCCGGCAACGCGAGCGTCAGCACGGGCAGGATCGCGTGCCGCGCGACGTCCCAAACGGCGGCGAAACCGCTGAGCTCGCTGCCGTCGCTCGAGCGCCAGCCCATCACGGGCAAGCACGCGAGTCCGCTCGCGCCGAAGGCGAGCACGAAGAGCAGGCCCAGCCAGAAGCCCGGCACCGAATGCAGGCCCGTCAATGCCGCGCGGACGCCGCGGTCGAGCCACGCTCCGCGCTGCAGCGCGCTCCACACGCCCAGCGGCACGCCCAGCGCGAACATGAGCAGCAACGCCGCGCACGCGAGCGGCGCCGTCACCGCGAGGCGCGCACCGATCTCCGGCAGCACTTCGACTCCCGGCCGCTGGTACTCCGTGCCGAGGTCGAGCGCGAGCAGTCCGTGCCAGGGGTGCGCGCCGTCGCCGCCGAACCACGCGTGACCTCGATCCGAGAGATCGAACGGCCCGAGGTAGTGCAGGTACTGCTTCCACAACGGCTCGTCGAGCAGGTGCTCGGCGCGGAAGAGCGCGCGCTGCTCCGCCGGCGCCGCGACCAGCGCCGCATCGCTCTCCCCCACGCGCGCCGCGGGATCCCCGGGCGCGAGGTGCACGGCGAGGAAGGTCGCGAGCGTGATCCCGATCCACGTCGGAACCATCCACAGCAGGCGCCGCAGGACGTAGGCGCTCACGCCGGACTCAGGGGCTGTGAAGGAATCGGGGATGCCCGGCAGGCTTGTCCAGAAGCGTTGCGGCAAGACGGGTGAGCCGCGGTCCGCGTAGCGGATCGCAGGCACGCACGGCGTGCCCGCGAAGCGGATCCGACGACGCGTATTCGCCTGCAATGCTCGGAGGAGTCGCAACGCCGCCGGAACGTTTCTGGGCAAGCATGACGGGCGTCTTCGATTTCTTCACAGCCTCTCAACGCTTCTCGAGCGCCGGGCGCTCGAGCGTGCTGCGCGTGCCCGGCGTGCCCTCGGGGTAGTACCAGCGCCGCAAGACGTAGTTGGGATCCACCAGGACCAACTGCACGCCGCGCAGGGCCTTGTTGATGCCGAACTTGCGCGGCGGATTGAAGCCGAAGAGGTACGGCTGCAGCTCGTGGATGCGCGCGTGCAGCTCGCGCCAGATCGAGGCGCGCTGGCCGTCGTCCACTTCGCGCTGGCCGCGCTCGATGAGCTCGTCGCACTTCGTGTCGGCGAAGCCGCCGAAGTTCGAGCTCTTGAGCTCGGGCGGCGCCCACTTCGAATGCCAGACCTGCTCGGGGTCGGTCTCGTAGCCGAGCACCCAGCCCAGCGCGATCGCGTCGAAGTCGCGCGCCTTCTTGCGCTCGTCGACGGCCTTGCTGTCGATGGCCGTGAAGCGCAGCCGCACGCCCACGCGCGAATAATCCTCCTGCATGCGCACGGCGAACGCCTTGGCGACGGAATTGCCCGCGTCCGAGACGAGTTCGATCTCGAGCGGCACGCCGTCCTTGTCGACGATGCCGTCGCCGTCGCGATCGATCCAGCCGGCATCGGCGAGCAGTCCGCGCGCCTTGTCGGAATCGAAGGCGAGCGGCTGCACGTCCTTGTCGTACTCGGGCTTCGACATGACCCACGGTCCCGTGACGCGCTCGGCGAGCCCCTTGTAGAAGGAGCGCTTGAACGCTTCGGCGTCGAGCGCATGCGCCAGCGCGCGCCGCACGCGCACGTCGGCGAGCTTCGGCCGGCGCAGGTTCCAGGCCACGAACCAGTAGTTGTCGCTCTGGAAATGGCCCTTGTAGCAGCGCTTCTGGAACGCCTCGGAGCTCGTCGCCGGACCGAAGTAGTCGTCGGACGTGATGCGCGCGAAGTAGTCGAGCTCGCCGTTGATCAAGGCCTGGAACGCGGTCGCGTCGCTCTGCGTCGCGCGCCAGAAGATCGAGTCGACGTAGCCGGCGTTGGCGCGATCGAAGTAGCCGTCGAAGCGCTCCGCGAGCACCCCCTCGGCGTCGAAGCGCGTCAAGCGGTAGGGACCGAGGCCGACCCAGGCGCGGTTGTGCGCGTTCTTGTTGATCGCCTCGGCGCGCTCGCGCTGGTCGGGCTTCCAGTTCGGGTCGCGCTCCAGGCGCGCCTTGCGCTCGGGGTTGTCGGGATGGTCGAGGTCGTAGAGGTGCGCGGGCAGCAGCGTGAGCTCCGTGCCCAGCGACGCGAGCGCGTAGTAGTACTGCTTGTCGAACCACACGCGCACGCTGTGCGCGTCGAGCGCCTCGACGCGCAGCACCTTGTCGAAGGAGTTGCGGCGCTCGCCGCAATCGACCAGCGGGTTCTTGTAGAGCTCGATGCTGAAGACGACGTCGCGCGCGTCGAAGGGCGCGCCGTCGTGCCAGCGCACGTCGTCGCGCAGGAACAGCGTGACGACCGTGCTGCGCTCGACGCGCTTGACGACGCTCTGCAGGAAGCGGTTGCGCAGGGTCTCGTCGCGCGTCGTGCGGGTCTCGAGCACCCAGTCGTCCCCCTCGCGCGTCGCGCGGCCGCGCACGATGTCCTCGCCCTTCTCGTGCACGGTCCACGAGTCGCCGCTCGCGACGCCCGGCGCGACGTGCAGCGCGTCCTCGACCCACCACTCGCGCGCGAGATCGCCGACGAGCTCGCGCGTCTCCCAATCGCGCAGGAGCAGCGTCTCGTGCAGCTCGTACAGCATGCGCCGCAGCGCGCCCTGGTTCTCGAGCACGTTGTTCAAGCTCGGCGGCAGGCGCTCGAGCTGCACGACCGCGCGTCCGCCATACGCGGGCGGCGGCAGGGGCGGACGATCGCCGTCGGCGTTCGGCTGATGGTCGGGATGGAAGACGTCGGGCTCGACGTGCCCGCCGATCGCCGAAGCGACCGGGCTGTGGACCTTGGGTCGATTCGGCGTCTGCTCCGAGCTCGCGGCGTCGGCGCGTGTCGCGGAGCTGGCGCGCGTCGCGGCGGGAGCCCACGCCACGTGGAAGGTCAGGAAGGCGGCCGTCACGGCGGCCAGGTGGACGATTCGCAAGCGCATGGGGACGCGTCCAGGTTCTACCCGGGCGAGCTCCCTGGGCAACGCTGCGAGTTGGCGAGGCCGCGAGCCTCGCGGCAGCGACCGGCGTCCGGGGGAGCGGCGCGCGTCGAGGCGAAGGTACGCACGCCGCCGCGGAGGGTCAAGGCGCGCTTGTGGTGCTCGCAACGGCTATCCTGCGCGCGCGATGACGGGCGCGTTCGCGAGGCGCTGGATCCTGCCGCTCGCGCTGTGCGCAGCACTGGGATTCACCCTTCTGCTCGCCGGTCGCTCGAGCGCGGCGCCCAACGCGGACTTCACCTTCGTCAACGAAGGCGAGCCGAGTTCCCTCGATCCGCAGCAGGTGAGCGGCGTGCTCGAAGGGCGCGTCATGCGGTTCCTCTACGAAGGTCTCGTCGTGCGCGATCCGCGCACGCTCGCGCCGCTGCCGGGCGCGGCGCGGAGCTGGGAGATCGACGAGGCGGGCACGCGCTACACCTTCCACCTCCGCGAGGGCGCGCGCTGGTCGAACGGCGACGAGCTCGTCGCGAGCGACTTCGCGTACGGCTTCCGCCGCCTACTCGATCCACGCACGGCGGCGCCGTACGCCGAGCTGCTCGACGTCGTGCGCGGAGCGCGCGAGTACAGGGCCTCCTTCGATCCCCGCGGACGCGCGTCGCGCTCCTTCGAGAGCGTCGGCGTGCGCGCGCCGGATCCGTACACGCTAGCGATCGAGCTCGAGCACGCCGAGCCGGCATTCCTCGACCTGTGCGCGCATTCCGCGCTCGCTCCGTTGCCGCAGCGGCACCTCGAAGCGCTGCGCGCGCGCTTCGGCGAGCGCTGGGAGCTCGAATGGGGCCGCGCGTCGAACCTCGTCGTCGACGGCCCCTATCGCCTCGTGGAGCGCCGCATCCGCGATCGTTTGCGCTTCGAGAAGAACCCGCACTACTGGGACGCGGCGAACGTCGCCTTCGCGCGCGTCGACTGCCTCTCGGTCGAGCACCCGAGCACGATGCTCAACCTGTTCCTCACCGGCGCGGCCGGCTGGACGCCGAACTTCCCGATGCTGCTCGCGTCCGAGCTCGTCGAGCGCGGACTGCTCGCGCCCGCGCCGCAGCTCGGCACGGCGTTCTACCGCTTCAACACGACGCGGCCGCCGTTGGACGATGCGCGCGTGCGGCGCGCGTTGTCGCTCGCGATCGACCGGCGCGCGCTCGTCGAGCGCATCACTCGCGCGGGCGAGATTCCGCAGTGGAGCTTCGTGCCCGCCTGCGCGCGCGACTACGTCCCGGCGGAGCTCGCGCACGAGAGCTTCGCCGCCGACTGCGCACGCGCGCGCGCGCTGCTCGCGCAGGCCGGTTTCGGTCCGGGCGGACGCACGCTGGCGCCGATCGAGATCCAGTACAACACGCAGGCGAACAACAAGGACGTGGCCGAGGTCATCGCCGACGGCTGGAAACGCGCGCTCGGCGTCGACGCGCATCTCGCGAGCCGCGAGTGGAAGATCTTCCTCGACGCGCAGCGCTCGCTCGACTACCAGGTGTCGCGCAGCTCGTGGGTCGGCGATCAGCCCGACGCGCTCGGTTTCCTCGAGATCTTCCGCGCGGCGAGCCCGAACAACCGCACGGGCTGGAGCGATGCGCGCTTCGAGGAGCTGCTCGAGCGCGCGCGCCGCGCGACGACCGGCCGCGCCGCGCTGCTGCACGAGGCCGAGGCGCTGCTCGTCGACGAGGCGCCGATCGCGCCGCTGTACGGCTACACGACGAAGAACCTCGTCGATGCGCGCCTCGACGGCTTCTTCGAGAACCCGCTTGACGAGCATTCGCCCAAGTTCTGGCGCTGGAAGCCGCGCGCGCCGGGCGAATCCGCCCACGGAGCGCGCTGAACCGTGCTCGCGTTCGTGCTGCGCCGCCTCGGCTGGCTCGTGCTCACCCTGTGGGCCGTGGTCACGCTCTCCTTCTTCCTGATGCACGCCGTGCGCGGCGGGCCGTTCGACGGCGAGCGCGCGCTCTCCCCGGCCGTCGAGGCGAACGTGAGAGCGCGCTATCACCTCGATTGGCCGCTGTGGAAGCAGTACCTGCAGTACACCGGCCCCCTGAACCTCGACGAACGCGGCGCTGACGAGCGCGTGTTCGGCGGCGTGCTCGCGGGTGATCTCGGGCCGTCGTTCCGCTACCGCGACCTGAGCGTGAACGACATCCTGGGACAATCGCTGCCGATCTCGCTCGCGATCGGCGCGTGGGCGCTCGTCGTCGCGCTCGCGCTCGGCATCCCCTGCGGAGTGCTCGCGGCCTTGCGGCGCGGCACGCTCGTCGATTCCGGGCTCTCCGTGCTCGCCACGGCGGGCATGGCGCTTCCGAACTTCGTCCTCGGCAGCCTCTTCGTTCTGATGTTCTGCTTCGCGCTGCGCTGGCTGCCCGTCGCGGGCTACGGCACACCGCGGCATTTGATCCTGCCCGCGCTCACGCTCGGATTGCCTTTCGCGGCGCACATCGCGCGCCTCACGCGCGCGGGCATGCTCGAGACGTTGACGCAGGATTGGATCCGCACCGCGAGGGCGAAGGGGCTCTCCGAGCGCGCCGTCGTGCTGCGCCACGCGCTGCCCTCCGCGCTCGTGCCCGTGATCTCGTTCCTCGGTCCGGCCGCGGCGGGCATCCTGACCGGCAGTCTCGTCGTCGAGCGCCTCTTCGCGATCCCCGGCACGGGCTCGCACTTCGTGAACGGCGCATTGAATCGCGACTACACGCTCGCGATGGGCGTCACGCTCGTCTACACCGCGCTCGTCTCGGGCCTGAACCTCGCGGTCGACCTGCTCCAGGCCTGGATCGACCCGCGCGTGCGACCGCGCGCGGCGGTGAGCGCGCGAGAGCGCGCGCGGCCAGCACGAGAGGCGGCGAGCGCATGACGAGCGAACCGCGAGTCGCGCCGCCGCAAGGTCCGTGGCGCCAGCTCTGGCGCGCGCTCGCGCGCTCGAGCGGCGCGCGTCTCTCGCTGCATGTGCTCGCGTGCGCGGCGCTGCTCGCGTTCTTCGCGCCGCTCCTGCCGCTCTCCTCGCCCGTGCACATCGATCTCGAGCGCGCGCTGCGCGCGCCGGAGTCGCCGCTCGCCGCGCCCTTCGTGCACGGCTTCGAGCGGGAATACTGGGAGCTCTCGGGGCTCGATCGCTCGCTCGTGAACGCGCGCGAGGCGCTCTTCGGCGATTGGCAGCTCTCGAGCTGGTGCGGCACGGACGCCAAGGGCCGCGACGTGCTCGCGCGCATCGTCTGGGGCAGCCGCGTGTCGTTCCTCGCGGCCTTGTGCGCGGCGCTGACGAGCCTCGTGCTCGGCGTCGGCTGGGGCGCGGTCGCCGGTTACGCCGGCGGACGCGTCGACAACGCGATGATGCGCGTCGTCGACGCGCTGCAGTCGCTGCCCTTCGTGTTCCTGGTCATCTTCGTGATCACGCTCAGCGCCGCGTGGCGCGCGGAGCTCGACGCGCTCGGGCTCTCGCGCGAGGCGCTCTTCTACGTCCTCGTCGGCTGCGTCTCGTGGCTCTCGATGGCGCGCGTCGTGCGCGGGCAGGTGACCTCGTTGCGCACGGCCGCGTTCGTCGAGGCGGCGCGCTCGCTCGGCGCTTCGCCGCTCTTCATCCTGCGCGTGCACGTGCTGCCGAACGTGCTGCCGATCGTGATCGTCTACCTGACGCTCTCCGTGCCGGCGATCCTGCTGACCGAGGCCTTCCTGTCGTTTCTCGGCCTGGGCATCGAGCCGCCCAAGGTGAGCTGGGGTCTGCTCGCGGCCGACGGCGCCGAGGCGATCAATCCGCTGCGCGTGCCGTGGTGGCTGATCGTGTTCCCGTCGCTCGCGATGGGCATCACGCTGCTCTGCCTCAATCGACTGGGCGATGGCCTGCGCGACGCGCTCGATCCGCGCCTCGCGCGCGCGGAAGGCCGCGCATGAGCGCGCTCGTCGAGGTCGTCGACCTCTCGGTCGCGTTCGAGGCGCCCGCGTCGCGGCGCGCCGCTGTACCGCTCGTCGCCGCGCCTGCGGTCGACGGCCTCTCCTGGAGCGTCGACGCGGGCGAGACGCTCGCGATCGTGGGCGAATCGGGCTCGGGGAAGTCGGTCGCGCAGCTCGCGTTCTTCGATCTCCTGCCGCGCGGCACGCGCGTGAGCGCGCGAAGCATGCGTTTCGCCGGGCGCGAGCTCGCGACGCTCCCGGCGCGCGAGCGTCGCGCCCTGTGCGGCAAGGAGATGGCGCTCGTGTTCCAGGATCCGCGCAGCTCGCTCCATCCGCGGCTCACGATCGGCGCGCAGCTCGCGGAGGTGCTGGAGACGCATCTTTCGATCACGGGCAGGGACGCGACGAAGCGCGTCGCCGCCGCGCTCGGCGAGGTCGGCATCGCCGAGCCGGAGCTGCGCGCGCGCGCGTATCCGCACGAGCTCTCCGGCGGCATGTGCCAGCGCGTCACGATCGCGATGGCGCTGCTCGCGCGGCCGAAGCTGATCGTCGCCGACGAGCCGACGACGGCGCTCGACGTGACGCTCGCGGCGCAGATCCTCGAGCTCCTCGACGAGCAGCGGCGCCGCCACGGACTCGCGCTGATCCTGATCACGCACGCGCTGGGCATCGTCGCCGAGCGCGCCGATCGCGTGCTCGTCGTCTACGCCGGGCGCGCGGCCGAGAGCGGCCCGACGAGGGACGTGCTCGGGCGTCCCGAGCATCCGTACACGAGCGGACTGCTCGCGAGCGTGCCCCGGCTCGACGGCGATCCGGCGCGACCGTTGAGCTCGATCGCGGGCCAGCCGCCGGATCCGAGCGAGCGCCCCTTCGGATCGGGCGGTTGCGCGTTCGCGCCGCGCTGCGCGGAGCGCCTCGAGCGCTGTGCGAGCGAACGACCGGCCTTCGAGCCCGCCCCGCGAGACGAATCGCGACGGCGCGCGTGCTGGAATCCGATCGTCTCGGAGCCCGGGAGGGCGGCGGAGGCGCGCCCGTGAGCTCGCTGCTCGAGATCGACGACGTGTGCGTGCACTTCCACGCGCGCGGCCGCATCCTGCGCGCGCTCGACGGCGTGTCGCTGCGCCTCGAGTCCGGCGAGGCGCTCGGTCTCGTCGGTGAATCGGGTTCGGGCAAGTCGACGCTCGCGCGCGCCGTGCTCGGTCTCGAGCGCACGGGACGCGGAGCGATCCGCTTCGACGGGCGCGAGCTCTCCGCGCTGCGGCGTGGCGAACGCGCACGCGCGGCGCGCGAGATCGGCGTCGTGTTCCAGGATCCGCTGGCGTCGCTCGACCCGCGCCAGCGCATCGAGGCGATCGTGGCCGAGCCGCTCGTCGTGCACGCGCTCGGCTCGCGCGGAGAACGTCGCGCGCGCGTCGCCGAGCTGCTCGACGCCGTCGGACTCTCGTCGGCGCACGCGCGGCGCTTCCCGCACGAGCTCTCGGGCGGCCAGCGCCAGCGCGTCGCCATCGCGCGCGCGTTGGCGGCGCGGCCCAGGCTGCTCGTCTGCGACGAGCCGACGAGCGCGCTCGACGTCTCGATCCAGGCGCAGGTGATCGAGCTCTTCGCGGAGCTGCAACGACGCCACGGGCTCGCCTTCCTTTTCATTTCGCACGACCTCGCCGTCGTGCGCCGGCTGTGCACGCAGGTCGCCGTGCTCTACCTCGGCCGCATCGTCGAGAACGCGTCGCGCGCAGCGCTCTTCGAGGCGCCGCAGCATCCGTACACGCGTGCGCTGCTCGCCGCGGTACCGCGCGTCGAGGCGGTGTTCGAGCGCGAGCGCGCGGGAGCGCGCGCGCCCGTGCTCGCGGGCGAGATCCCCTCGCCGCTCGATCCGCCGCACGGTTGTCGCTTCCACCCGCGCTGTCCCGAGCGGGACCGGGTGCCCGATCGACGTTGCGAGCGCGAGGAGCCGACGCTCGCACCGGCGCTCGCGAGGCCGGAGACGCTCGCGGCGTGTCACCTCGCTCATCCGACCCGCTAGACGCGCGCGAGGTGCCTCGGTCCTCGCGCACGCTCGGCCCATGAAGCCGATGAACGAGTCGCTCGCCCCGTGCGCTCGGACCGATTCAAGAGTCGCCCGCCGTGCGCTCGGACCGATTCAAGAGTCGCTCGCGTACGCTCGGACCGATTCAAGAGTCGCTCGCCGTACGCTCGGACCGATTCAAGAGTCGCTCGCGTACGCTCGCTCCGGGCCCTAGACTCCCGCCCATGAGCGACGGCACCTCTCTTCCCGCGCACCGCGGCACCTTGATCCTGGTCCTGGGCATCCTGAGCATCGTCTGCTGCAATCTCGTCGGTCCCGTCGCCTGGGTCATGGGCAACGCCGACCTGAAGGCGATGCGCGAGCAGCGCATGGATCCGGCGGGCGAAGGCTCGACGAATGCGGGGCGCATCTGCGGCATCGTCGGCACGGTGCTGCTCGGCATCAGCCTCCTCATGATGGTCGGCTGGCTCGTCTTCGGCCTCTTCGCCGCCAGCGCCGCTTCGATGCAGTGAGCCGCCCCGCGGCGCGACCGAGATGCTGCGCGTCCACGAGCTCACGCACCGCTACGGTGCGACGCTGGCGCTCGATCACGTCAGCTTCTCGGTCGCCGCGGGCGAGATCGTCGGCGTGCTCGGCCCCAACGGCGCGGGCAAGACGACGCTCTTCAAGCTGCTCTCGACCTACCTCGAGCCGGACTCCGGGAACGTCGAGCTCGACGGCTTCGACGCGCGCCGCGCGCCGCTCGAGGTGCGCTCGCGCCTGGGGTATCTCCCCGAGCACAACCCGCTCTTCGACGGCATGCGCGTCGACCGCTTCCTCGACTTCACGGCGCGCGCGCATGGGCTCGAAGGCGCGGAGCTCGACGAGCGCGCGCGCTGGGTGATCGATCGTTGCGAGCTCGCGAGCGTGCTCGAGAAGCCGATCCGCGCCTGTTCGAAGGGCTTCCGCCAGCGCATCGGACTCGCCGCGGCGCTGATCCACGATCCGCCGCTGCTCGTGCTCGACGAGCCGACGCACGGTCTCGATCCGCTGCAGGTCGCGGCGTTCCGCGGCTTCCTGCACGAGCTGCGCCCCGGGCGCGCGATCCTCTTCTCGAGCCACATCCTGGCCGAGGTCGCCGCGATCAGCGACCGCGTGCTCCTGCTCTCGGAAGGCCGCTTGATCCTCGCGCAGAGCCTGGACGGCCTGCGCGGCGCGAAATCCAGCGTGCGGGGGCCCGCGGGCGCGCGCGGAGCCGTCCAGGAGAGCGATCTGGAAGAGCTCGTGCTGCGGGCGCTGCGCGATCGCGGCGCGAGCGGTACAGTGGATTCTCCTGGAGGTCGGACGTGATGCAACGCCTCTCTCCCGCCGAAGATCCGGCTCGCAGCGCGGATTCGCCGGCCGCGCGCGCGCTGTTCCAGCGCGAGCTGTGCGCAACCTCGCTCGTCGCGCGCTCGCCGCGCCTCTCGCGCTCGGAGCGTGTCGAGCTCCCCGCGCGAGCCCTCGCTCCGCTGCTCGAAGCGCAGGCGCCCGAGCGTCGCGCGCTCTCCGCGCCACGCACTCCCGTTCACGCGGAGCGCACGCCCGCGTTCGCGGAGCACGAGGCGCAGGCCGCGGCCAGCGCTTGATCGCGCCCGAGCGCCGCGCGAGCATGGGCGCGTGAGCGAAGCGGCGAGCGCCAGCACCAGCCTTCCGCGCCGAAGACGCCCGGGCGCGTGGCGCGGAGTGCAGATCGTGCTCACGCGCGAGCTCTCGGGCTGGTTCGACGCCCCCATCGCCTGGCTCGCGGTCGCGGCGGCGCTCTTCGCCTCGACCTCCTGGTTCATGAACGGCTTCTTCCTCGCCGGGCGCCTCGACATGACGCCCTTCTTCGAGGGCTTGCCGCTCTGCTACCTGCTCTTCATCCCAGCGCTCGCGATGCGCCAGTGGAGCGAGGACCTGCGCACGCGCACCTTCGAGCTGTGGATGACGCTGCCGTTGCGCCCCGCCCAGGTCGTGCTCGGCAAGTACCTCGCGGCTTGCGTCGTGCTCGCGCTCTTCCTGGCCGGCACGCTCGGCATCGTCGCGCTGCTGTGCGCGCTCGGCGAGCCCGATCTCGGCCGCATCGCGTGCGGCTACGCGGGCGCGTTCCTGCTCGGGGCGCTGCTGC
>JBGATX010000148.1:0-13750 GCA_044228975.1 Planctomycetota bacterium
CTGGCCTGGCTCGGTTCTCCGGCGCATCCCGACCAACCCAAGGAGCTCGTGCTCGTGCTGCGCGACGCGGCTCCGCCAGTCACCGGGCGCGTTCACGAGCTCGACGGCAAGCCGATCGCCGGCGCGCGGATCCAGGTGCGCTCGCCGAGCTCCGGAGTGATCCTCTGGCGCGACGACGGCGAAGCGGTGCTCGAAGTGCCGCCGCGCACGGTCGCGAGCGACGAGAAGGGCTTCTTCGATCTCGGCGCGGTGCCGCCGGGCGTGTTGGAGCTCGAGATCGAGGCCGCGGGTTTCGCGCGCTGGACGGCGAGCGTGCGCGGCGAGAACTCCACGGAGCTCGACGTCGTGCTCGCGCGCGGCGGACGCGTGCACGGGACGTTCGTGACGCGCGACGGAATGCCGCTCGAAGGCGGCGAGGTCTACGCCGACGGGCGCTTCGAGACGCGCTCGAACGAGTCAGGGCGCTTCGTGCTCACGTTGTCCGCCGGAGCGCACGAGCTGCGCGGGCGCGACGGGCGCTACGGAGCGTGGCGCAATGCTCGCGTGGTGCTCGCCGAGGGCGAGGACGCGAGCTGGGAATGCGCGCTCGAGCCGCCGCAGATCATCCGCGGACACGCGGTCACCGCCGACGGTCAGCCGCTCCTGCGTGGTCTGGTGTGCTCGATCGCCGAAGATGTGCACGCGCGCGACACCGGCGACGAAGTGTGGGGACCGTGGTCGCGTCCGGGTGGATTGCCCGACGAGGTCGTGCACTCCTGGACCTCCGTCGACGGCAGCTTCAGCGTGCCGTGTCGCGGCAGCGGGCCGCAGACGATCGAAGTGCGCCGTCGCGCGCACTGGCTCGGTGCCGCGGCCGGCCGGATGCTGCACGTGCAGCCCGGTTCGGTCGGCCTGCGCATCGCCGTCGGCGCGCGCGACGCCTACATCCGCGGCAAGCTCGTCGACGAGCGCGGCGAGCCCTTGCACGAGGCCGAGATCGTGGCCTTTCCCGTCGGCGGCGGCGGAGAAGTGCACGCTCGCGTCGACAGGGAGCACGGCAGTTTCGAGCTCGGCCCGCTCCTCTCCGACGAGCAGCGCCTGATCGCGCTCGTGCCCGACCGTTCGCCGGCGGAGATCGCGCGCGTGCACTCGCGCGCGGCGACGCGCATCGATGTCGGCGCGCTCACGCTGCCCGCGCTCAGTTCGATCGAGCTCGTCGGCGACGGTCCGTTCGTGCTGCGCGGCGCGGACGGGCTTCACCGCCCGACGGCGCGCACGCAGGGCGGCCACTGGATCTCCGGCCCGATCCCGCGCGGTCACTACCGCGTGTGGCGCGGCGACCTCGACCTCGACGTCGAGCTCGAAGCCAAGGATTCATCGGGCGCCAGCGCGACGATCGCGCGCTGAACGACCCCGGCGCGCAATCGACGTCCGGCCCGCTCCACGGCCCGGTGTCGTGCGCGGTGACGCGAACACGCGGGCCGGCGAAGGTCGCCGGCCCGCGTGCTCTCGGATTCTCTCTCGTAATCTCGCTCTGCATCAAACCGGCGGGAGCGGACGTTCCTCCAGCTTGGGAGGCAAGTCGCCCGTCGGCTTGTCGCTCGGGGTGACGACCGGCACGTGCGTCGGAGCGCAAGTCGGTGTCATGGTCGAAGGCGCGTCCTGGCCGGACTCCATGTCATCGGGCAGCGCGCTCGCACCCGCGTCGGCGAGCGTGAGTTCGCTGCCGCGCTGCAGCCAGGTCGTCGAACGACCGGCGCCGTGCTGGATCCACAGGGTCTCCGGTCCGCGCTGCAACACCGACGAGAGCGCGATCGAACCGGACGCGTGCCACGCGCCGTCCTCGACGCACACGACCTCGAGCGCGATCGCTTCGAGCGTCTGGCGCGAGAACTGGTACTCGAAGCTGCCGCCGGCGCCGAGCGCGCGCAGCGCCTGGCCGCCCGATTGTTCATCGGTGAAGACGAAGAGTTGCGGCGTGCCCGAGAAGTTGCGCGCGACGAGCGCCGTGGGCGTCACGTGCACGCCGACCTGCGCGGCGATGCGACCGTCTCGTCGCAGGGCGGGGAGCTCCAGCGGCGTGACCGAGGGCAGAGCCGTGCACAAGACGGACGCGAAGGTGCTGAACGACATGAGGTCTCCTTGGCATCGCGGGCGGGGGACGCGCCGCGAACACGGGACCCCATCGGAAAAAATGGTCCGGTGACTTGAGCCCAAGTGGCGCGGACCTGCGCGTGAGCCGGCCGCTGGGCCCGAGAACGGCCCCGGGGGCGTCCTGGCGCTACCCAGACCGATGGTGACCGTCTTCCGCGGCCGCCACGGCGCGTCCCGGCCTCGGGCCGGGTTCTACCGCGAGGGGGCGACGAGCGCCCGCCGCCGCGCGTCGAGAGCCACCGTCAGCGCCGCCGTGGCGCGCGCACCCGCCGCCCGTCTCGCACGCCGAGAGGAACGCGAGCGGGAGCATCGGACGCAGCGCGGCGATCTCCCTGGCGCACAACACGTCGCCGCTGCACGCCTTGGTCTCGCGCACGATGCAGCTCTGCACTCGGCGGTGAACCGCGAAGAGTCGGGCGCGCGACGACCTCGGGGGCAGCGACCGTCACGGGGCAGGGACTCTGGTTCCAGATAGCTGTTGGTCAACGGGGAACTTCCTTGGGTCCTCGACTCAGAGCCGAATCGGGAAAGGTGTCTTGCTCAAGTTGGCAAAAGGGCGCCGACTACTCCGCGGCGTGCACTCCAGCCAATGGGCGAACGGTCGTTCAGGTGCCTCAGGCTCACGCGGATGGAGAGTTGTCGGGTCGTTGCGCGTCGTTCCCGGTGGTTGGCAGTTCCTGCTATCCTCGCCCCGAACTTGGTGTGCGCTGCCGACGCCGGGAGCGGCCAAGAATTGCAGTTCGCGAGGAGGAGAAACTAGATCCATGAATGCTGCCACGAACCGTCGTTCCCTGGCGTGTGCGAACGTCACCGTCGCTTTGACTGTCGCGCTGATCTCGTCGGCCTCGGCGCAGGTGACGCGCCGCGTCAGCGTTAGCTCCGCCGGCGCGGAGGGGAACGGGTTCAGCAACGGTCCCGCGATCTCCGCCGACGGTCGATACGTCGCGTTCGATGGCGAAGCCACCAACTTTGTCCCCGGAGACACCAACGGCTTCCGTGACGTATTCGTTCGGGACCGCCAGAACGGTGCGACCGAACGCGTCAGTCTCGACTCCTCCGGCATCCAGGGGAACGAATTCAGTTTTGATCCCTCGATCTCCGCCGATGGTCGATTCGTTGCGTTCAGCAGCCGTGCCACGAACTTCGTCCCCGTGGACGCCAACTTCAACCGATACGACATCTTCGTGCGCGACCGCCAGAGCAGCGCGACCGAACTCGTGAGCCTCAGCTCCGCCGGCGTGCAGGGAGACCACGACAGCAACAATCCCTCGGTTTCGGCCGACGGCCGCTACGTTGCGTTCAACAGCCTCGCGACGAACCTCGTGCCTGGGGACACGAACGCTAAGAGTGACATCTTCGTCCGCGACCGTCAGATCGGCGCGACTGAGCGCGTGAGCGTTGACTCCGCAGGCGCGCAGGCGAACGGTCTGTGCGGTATCCCCATGATCTCCGCGGACGGCCGATTCGTGGCATTTGAGAGCGACGCCACCAACTTGGTGCCCGGGGACACGAATGGCGTCCGGGACGTCTTCGTCCGCGACCGTCAGAGCGGCACGACAGAGCGGGTTAAGGGGATACCAACTCGGCCTTCGACGTCTTCCTCCGCGACCGCCTACTCGGAACGACCGAGCGTGTCAGTCTCGACTCTTCCGGCACGCAAGGAAACGGTGCTAGCTTCCCCGCTGTGCTCTCCCCGATTTCCGCCGATGGTCGGTACGTGGCTTTCGACAGCATCGCCAACAACCTCATCGTCGGAGACACGAACGCGACCTACGACGGCTTTCTCCGAGACCGCCAGAGCGGTGTGACCTTTCGAATCACCCTCGATTCTTCCGGCTCGCAAGGCAACGACACCAGCTTCACCGCTTCGATCTCTCCCAACGGCCGCTATATCGCGTTCTCCAGTCGCGCGACCAATCTCGTCCCCGGAGATATGAATGCGACGAATGACACCTTCGTCCACGACCGCCACAGTGACGTCACGCCGTTTTGTCTGGGAGATGGGACCAACGGCCCTTGCCCATGCGGGAACGACGGCGCCCCTGGACGAGGCTGCGGGAATTCGCAGGTCACTGGCGGCGCCGTGCTCGTCGCGGCAGGGACGGCGAGCGTGTCTACCGACACGCTTTCGTTCTCCGCGAGCGGGCTGACGGGGACCGTCGCGATCTTCTTTCAGGGTGCTTCGGAGATTGCACCAGCGGTTGTCGACGACGGTATCGGCTGCGTTGGTGGTCCGGTGGTGCGGCTGGGCACGAAGCCGGTCGGTGGCGCCGCAAGCTCGTATCCGCAGGCCGGCGATCCACCGATCAGTGTGCGAGGCGCGGTCCCCCCCGGGGGCGCGGTGCGCTGGTACCAGTGCTTCTATCGCAATGCGGCGGCGGCGTTCTGTCCTCCTGCGACGTCGAACCGCACGAACGGGCTGTCCGTAGCATGGCTTCCGTAGCGGTCCGTCGCAGACGGTCGAGGCGAACGGCAGCGTCGACGGCAACACGGGCGTTCGTCGACTGCAACCATGCGCGCGAAGCGCTGCGGCGCGGCGCGGACACCTGACGCTCGACGCGCGTACGGTTGCTCCGAGCGACGCATCGAACGAGGAGCAGAGATGCTCCACGGCGTACGGGGGTACGACTCGACTCGTGTCAATCGCGCCCGAGAGCGCGGAACGCGGCCCACTCGGAGCTCGCGACGCCTTGCGCGCGCAATTCGACGCGCGCGCGCGCCGCGGCGACCGCGGGCGATGCGCCGGCGAGCAGCGCGCGATGGAACGCGGAAGCGAACGCGCGCGCGGCGCGATCCTCGACGGGCCAGAGCGTGACGAGCAGATTGCGCGTGCCCGACTCGAGGAACGCGCGCGCCAATCCCTGCAGCCCTTGCGCGTCGACGAAGGTCCCGCCGCCGGTCTCGCAGGCCGAGAGGAACGCGAGCGGCAGCGCCGGCCGCAGCGCGGCGATCTCCCGCGCGCAGAGCACGTCGCCGTTCGAGAGCTCGAGACCGACCGACGCGAAGCGGCCGCTCTCGCAGCGCGCGCTGTGGATCGCGTGCGTCGCCACGTGCAGTGCGCGCGGCTCAGTGAGCGCGGCACTCAACGCGGCGCGATCGAACGCCGGACCGCGCGCGACGCGCGCCGTGCCGAGCAGCGTCGCCAGATCGTCGAGCTCGAGGCGCGTGCCCGGCAGGAGCTCCGCGCTCGCCGCGTCGACGGGCGCGCCGAGCAGGTTCCAGCGCGCGTAGTCCTCGTGCGCGAGCTCGTCGCCCGGACGCGCGCTCGGCAACCCCGGCAAGCACACCGGCGCGAGCGTCTCGTCCGCGAAGAGCGGCAGGCGCTCGAGCGCGAGCCCCTCGATCGGGCCGTGCACGAGGCACAGCAGGCGGCCCGTGCCGGCGCGCAGGCGCTCGAGCAGCGCGTCGGTGAAGAGCGCGCTCTCGATCTCGCGCGCCAGCGCGTCGGTGTGCGCCTCGTCGCCGGCGATCGCGGCCTCGCGCAGGCGTCGCGCGGCCATCTCGAGCGCGCGGCGACCGATCGGGAGCGCGACGCCGCGCGCGTTGCCGTCGTTCGCGACGTGCACGACGACGCTCGTGTTCGCGCCGACGACCCAGGTCACGAGACCGGATTCGAAGTGCGCGGCCCAGGCCGCGAGATCGGAGATCGAGAGCTCCTGATCCGCGCTCGCGCGCGAAAGATCGGCGCGCAAGAGCTGCGCTTGATGCCGCTCGATCGCGAACGCGGCTTCGAGAGCGGCGTCCTCGCGCACGCAGGCTTCGGCGTAGAGCGCGACCGCGTGCAGACCGACGACCTCGCCCAGCACGTTGGCAGCGACCGAGCGCGTGTCGCGCGCGCGCATGCGCGATTCCTGGATCCGCTCGCCGCTCTCGAGCGCGGCCGCGAGCTCGACGCGCGCCTGTGCGCAGCGATCCAGGCGCAGGAGCGCTTCCCCGGCGATCCAGCGCGCGTTGGTCGTGCTCGTCGCGTCGAGGTCCTCTTGCGCGAGCACTCGTCGCGCCGCGGAGAGCGCCGACGAGGGACGCGACTCGGCGAGATCGATCACGGCGCGCTGCAGGTCGACTTCGCCCTGGCGCGTGCCCGCGCTCTCCTCGAGCGTGCGCCGCG
This sequence comes from Planctomycetota bacterium, assembly GCA_044228975.1. Taxonomy (GTDB): domain Bacteria; phylum Planctomycetota; class UBA1135; order UBA1135; genus JADJNY01. Next base: position 6,242 of record JBGATX010000148.1, read on the forward strand.
CCTCCTGGTGACGACCGGCGCGCGTCAACGCGCCCGCCAGACGCACGCGCCAGTCGTCGTTCGAGCCTTCGGCGAGCGCGAAGCGCTGCAACAGGTCGACGGCGCAATCGGCTTCGTCGCGCGCGAGCAGCAGATCGGCGTGCATGCGCACGAGCGGCCAGCTCTGCGTCGCGTCGTCGAGCCGCGCGAGCTCGTGCACGAGACGTGCCGCGCGCTCCACGTCGCCGTCCGCGCGCGCCTGCGCGAGCAGTCCGTCGAGCGCGTGGCGTTCGAAATCGCCGTTGGCCACGTTGCGCGCGAGCTCGAGGCAGCGCGTGAAGTGCTCGTCCGCCGCCGCGATCTCGCCGCGCGCGCGCGCCACGCGGCCGAGGATCCACAACGGCTCGAGCTGCGGCGTCACGAAGCCGGCGCGCGTGAAGAGCTCCACGGCCGCGCGCGCTTCTTCGCCGGCGATCACGGCGAGCTCGTCGCGTGCGTCGAAGGCGAGCTCGGCGTCGTTCTCGGCCTGGTCGACGGCCAGGCGCGCGCGCAGGCTCAACGCGCGCGCGGCCGGCACGAAGTCGTCCTTCGTGCGCACGTCCTCGATGAGCCGGTCGAGCTGGCGCACGACGTCGGCGCGCTCGTCCTTCCATTCGTCGCTCGTCGCGTGCGCGCGTTCGGCGTCGAGCACGCGCTGGCGCAGCTTCTGGAATTCCTGCTCGTCGTCCCAACCGGCGCGACGCGCCGCGAGAGGGAGCGCGCGATAGAAGGAAAGCACCAGGGCGACATCGGGGCGGCCCGCGACGCTCAGGCGCTGCGCGGTCGCCTCGAGGGAGGCGAGAGCGCCCTGATCGCCTCCGCGGAAGCCGTCGAGCGCGACGCGGAACGCGGTCAAGTCCTGCGCGAGGCTCGGGGGCGCCGCCGGCGCGCTCGGGGTGGCGTGCACGACTCCGCGCGTCCCGCTGCGCGTCACGACGAGTCCGACGCCGACGCCGAGCGCGCCGAGGAGCGCCGTCGGCAGCGCGATGGCCTGGAGCCGGCGGGTGCGCATGCTGCGCCTCGTGCGCGCCGCGTTCAGCGACCGGGGACGGGCGCGAGCCAGCGCTCGCGCAGTTCGCCGGCGGGCAGGGTGCGCGCCAGGGCTCGCGCGTCGGAGCGGAAGCCGTGGCGGTCGAGCAGCTCGAGCGCGCGCGCGGTGCGGCGCTGCTCGTCGGGCTCGGACGCGAGAGCCGCGAGCTCGGTCTCGAGCTCGGGGTTGTCGACGACTTCGAAGTCGCGCGCTCCCAGCGGCTGCTCGAGCCCGCGCGACTCGAGCCAGGCGCGCCAGGTGTAGTGCCCGGGCTCGAGGCGCTGGCTGAGGATCACGAACGGCTCGATCGCCCGCCCCGAGGCGAGCGTCTGGCCGCGCTCGAACGCGCCACCGGCGTGCCGCTCGAGCTCGACCCGGTAGCCCTGGGCCTCGGCAGCGCCGGCGATCTCGAAGCTCGTACCCGCGTCGAGCGCCGGCCACAGGCGATGGAGCGTCGAGGTCGGGGGCAGCAGGCGCTCGCGCGGGAAGAGCAGGAGCTCCGCCGAACGTCCGCGCAGCAGCGGGTCCTCGCGCGGACCGGCGCCGCGCGACTCGCGCGAGTTCTGCGCGACCCACAGACCGACGCCGAGCACGACGACGGCCGCGGCGGCGAGAGGAACCCAACGCCGCGGACCGCGCGCTGCGGTCCGCGGCGTCGAGTGGACAGGAGCCGTGGGGATCGCCGTCGTCCGCTGGGACGTGGGCGGCCAGACGAGCTCGGGCTCGATCGGGGCGCTCGCGCGGCCCTGCGCGTCCTTCCCGCTCGAATCGGGAAGGGCGGGGGAGGAGAGCGCGAGCTCCGAGAGCTCGGACCAGTCGAGCGGCAGCGGCGGCGGGGCCGACAAGGAGTCGACGACGCGCTCGCACGAGAGGCACCGGTGGACGTGGTCGTCGAGCTGGCGGCGACGCTCGGCGGAGAGCGGCTGGTAGCCGGGTCCGCGGCCGAAGTCGTAGAGCTCCTCCGCGCTGGGGCACGCGCCGGGAGTCAGCGCCGCGCGCGCTTCGAGAGCCTGGTCTTCGAGCCAGAGCTCGGCCGCGCGCAGCTTCGCCAGCCGGGGTCCGTGGGTGGGGTGACGCTCGAGCGCCGACAGCGTGTCGCGGTCGAGCTCATCCCAACGTGCGAGCGCCTCGAGCGCCCGACCGGGGTCCGAGAAGTCGTCGGGCCCGAATCGAGAGCCTTGCGGCGCGGTCCTCATGTCCGCGCTCGCATCCGTACGCGCGCGCGGGGACGGTGCACGATCGGGGGGATTTTCTTCGTGCCGCGCGGTCATTCCGCAGCTTCCTCCAGCGCCAACTCGTTGAGCAACACGCGTCTGAGGCTGGTCGAGGCGCGCTTGAGCCTGTACTTCGTCTGCTCGAGCGAGATCGCGAGCTCGTCGCTGATTTCGCCGATCGTGCGGCCCTCGACGAAGCGCAGCTCGAGCAGCGCGCGCTCCTCCTCGTCCAGGGTCGCCATGCCGCGTCGCACGAGGTCGCCGACCTCGGAGTCGGCCGCCTGCTCGCGCGGGCTGGGCGTCGGATCGATGCGCTCGGGAATCTTCTCGCCCAGCGTGGTGAGCTTGGGGTTGCGGCGCGCGCTCTGCTTGCGCTTCAGGTCGACGCAGCGGCACCACGCGACGCGGTAGAGCCAGGTGCCGAAAGCGCCCTTGGCGGCGTCGAAACGGTCCTTGTCGAGGCGCTCGAGGACGTACAGCACGATCTCCTGGTAGAGATCGTCCCGCCCGGCGTGATCCGCCTCGAAGTGCGAGATGCAGTGGTAGAAAAGCGGTCGGTAGCGCTCGAGGAAAACCGCGAGCACGTCGGCGCGCCGCTCGCGCAGCCCCTGTACCAGATCCTGCTCTTCCACCCGGCGCTAGACCGTCCCCTCGGGGCGGCCTTGGCGCGGCCGACCCCAGGGAATGGGGGATAGAGAATCGCGAGGCCCAAAGCAAGGGCCAGGCGGGGGCGCCGCGGCGCGATGCGCGCGCTTCCCCGCGCCCCGTCCTACGCGGTGTCGGCGCTCGACCCGGCCGGCGAGTCCGGCGCTCCCGCCCGCTCGGCCGTCGTGCGCGAGCCGTGGAGTCCGGCTGGCAGGCCTCGGCGAGCGCAGGCCTTGCGGGGAGCTTCCGCTGCGTCGCGCGCCCGGCGGGGTGCTCTCGGTCGCCGTCCCACAACGCAGCGCGAAACCGAGATTCACGCGAGCTGGCCAGCCGGTGTGGAACTCGTATGCTTGAATGGCCGTCTCAGGTCCGCTCGTCCCACCTTCACGTCCCCGAGGCTTTTCATGCGTTCGTTCGAGAAACTTCTTCTGTTCGGCCGGCAGCTGCTGGCCGTGGGCGCGGTCGTCGGATCCACCGCTCTCGCCCAAACCGGCCAAGATCCGCAGCTCGACACGCCGTCGATCCAGCACGGCCCGATCGTCGTCTGCTTCGCGGAAGGAACCGACGAGGACTATGCGCAGGACGTCTCCTCGCAGGTCACGCTGCTCAACGGCACCAGCTACTACCTGGGAGCTCGCTGGTCGGGCGCGCAGGGCAGCCCGCGCGCGCTCACCTGGAGCCTCGCACCGGACGGCCTGAGCATTCCCGGCGGCGTCGGCGAGGCCACCTCCAACAACGTCCTGTTTTCGTCGATGGACACGAAGTTCGCGGCGCAGGGCGGCCGTGCGACGTGGATCGCGCGCCTCCAGAGCTGCTTCGATCGCTGGCAGCAGGTCACGGGCTTGACCTTCACGCGCGTCACCTCGGGTGGCAACGATTGGGACGATGGCGCGGTCTGGGGCAGCGCTGGCGGCGCGACGCGTGGCGACATCCGCATCAGCGCTCACAACATCGACGGGGTGAACGGAGTCCTGGGATACACCGAGTTCCCCTCCGGCGGCGACATGGTCCTCGACAGCTCGGAAGGCTGGGGCTCGTCTGCCAGCCTGCACCGCTTCCTGCGCAATACGGTCATGCACGAGCTCGGCCACGCCTACGGCCTGGCTCACGTCTGCTCGAACAACAGCAACCAGCTGATGGAGCCGTTCCTCTCGACCAGCTTCGACGGTCCGCAGCACGACGACATTCGCGGCTGCGAGCGTCACTACGGCGATCCGTTCGAGATCGACGACGCGGCGGGCACCGCGAACGACCTGGGCACGATCGCATCGGGAGCCACCGTCTCGAACACGTGCACACTCGTGGCCGGCATCTCGGGCACGCCGGCGGCGAACACTTCGATCTGTTCGATCGACGCCAACGGAGAAGCGGACTTCTTCAAGTTCACGGTCTCGTCGAGCGCGGCGGTCTCGGTGACCGTCACGCCGCTGGGTTTCAGTTACGACAACACGGCCCAGGCGGGAGACGGCTCCTGCCCGTCTCTCACGACGGTCAATTCGCTCAGCATGGCGAACCTCGGCCTGGAAGTCCGTGCTTCGAACGGCACGACGATCCTCGGCTCGGCGACCGCCGCCGCGATCGGACTGCCGGAAGCGCTGACGAACATCTCGGTCCCGTCCGGGCTGGTCTTCATCCGCGTCTTCGAGACCGATGCGCCGGGCCAAGTGCAGTTCTACCGCTTGACGATCAGCGTCCAGAACAGCTGCACGGGTCTGCCCGACTGCAACAGCAACGGCGTGCTCGACTCCTGCGACATCGCCGACGGCACGAGCCTCGACATCAACGGCTCGAACGTGCCCGACGAGTGCGAGAACCTGGTCGCCAACTCGTTCTGCTTCGGCCAACTCGTTCTGCTTCGGTGACCAGGTGATCTTCACCTTCACCCCCTGCCCGTGTGACAACGCCGGCGCTCTCAACCACGGTTGCGCGAACTCCGTGGACCCCAACGGTGCGCTGCTCGGCATCACGGGCGTCACGTCGCCGGTCGATACGTTGAGCCTCAATTGCACCGGCATGCCGACCACGGCGACGGCGATCTTCCTCAAGGGCGATGTCAACATCACCAATGGCATCACGTTCGGCGACGGCGTGCGCTGCGTCGACAACTTCACGCGCATGGGCACGTTGATCGCCGCCGGCGGCGCGGCGAGCTACCCCGGTCCGGGCCAGCAGATCATCTCGATCCGTGGCAGCACGCCGATCGGCAGCGGCCTGGTTGGCTACTACCAGACCTACTACCGCAACGCCTCGGCGACCTTCTGCCCGCCCGACACGTTCAACGTGTCGAACGGCTTCGTCGTCACCTGGTGATCGGATCCTCGGCCGGATCCTCCAGCGGGGCCTGACGGCCTGCGATTCACGGCGGGCGCTGCGCGAGCGGCGCCCGCTGTGCTTTTCGGGCACTTCGCGCCGCGACATCGCGCGACGGTTAGGCGCGCCGAGCGCGCTTCCGTATCATGTTCGCCCGATCGCGCGACCCCACACCACGCGGAGATCCACCCATGAGAGACGTCGTCATCGTCAGCGCCTGCCGGACCCCGATCGCGAAGTTCCAAGGCGGTCTCGCCGGCTTCAGCGCGCCGCAACTCGGCGCGCTCGCGATCCAGGAAGCGCTCAAGCGAGCCAACCTCCCCGCCAGCGCCGTCGACGAGGTCATCTTCGGCAACGTGCTCACCGCCGGCCTCGGGCAGAACCCCGCGCGCCAGGCGGCGATCAAGGCCGGAATCCCCAACAGCGTGCCGTCGTTCACGGTGAACAAGGTCTGCGGCTCCGGACTGAAGGCCGTGATGCTCGCCGCGCAGGCGATCCGCGCCGGTGACATCGAGGTCGCGGTGGCCGGTGGCCAGGAGAGCATGACCAACTCGCCCTATTTGCTGCCCGAAGCGCGCGCCGGCGTGCGACTCGGTCACGGCAAGTTGATCGACTCGATGGTCTGGGACGGCCTGTGGGACATCTACAACGACTTCCACATGGGCAACACCGCCGAGCTCGTGGCGAAGAAGTACGAGATCACGCGCCGCCAGCAGGACGAGTTCGCTGCCGCGTCGCACCAGAAGGCGCACGCCGCGCAGCAGGCCGGCCGCTTCGACAAGGAGCGCTTCACGGTCGTCATCCCGCAGAAGAAGGGCGAGCCCCTCCAGTTCAAGACGGATGAAACGGTGCGCGGCGACACGACCGCGGACTCGATCGCCAAGCTCAACCCCGCGTTCGTCAAGGACGGCACCGTGACGGCCGCGAACGCGAGCTCGATCAACGACGGCGCCGCCGCGCTGGTGGTGATGAGCGCCGACAAGGCCAAGGCGCTCGGCGTCAAGCCTCTCGCGCGCATCAGCGCCTACGGCGCCGGTGGCTGTGCTCCCGAGTGGGTCATGATGGCGCCCGAGATCTCGATCAAGGGCGTCGCGGCGAAGCTCGGCAAGCAGCCGCGCGACTTCGACCTGCACGAGATCAACGAGGCCTTCTCGGCCGCGGCGATCGCGCTCACGCGCGTGCTCGATCTCGACGCGCAGAAGGTCAACGTGAACGGCGGAGCGGTTGGCCTGGGCCATCCGATCGGCGCGTCGGGCGCGCGCGTGCTCGTCACGCTCCTGCACGCGATGGAGCAGCGCAACGCGAAGACAGGCATGGCCTCGTTGTGTCTCGGCGGCGGCAACGCCGTGTCGCTGGCCGTCGAGCGCGCGTGATTCCCGCGATGAAGCAGCCCTTCTACGACAAGGTCGCGGTCATCGGCGCGGGCACGATGGGCAACGGCATCGCCCAGACCTTCGCCGCCTTCGGCTCCGAGGTCCAGCTCGTCGACGTCAGCCCCGAGAGCTTGAAGAAGGGTGTCGCGGCCATCGAAGGCTCGCTCGCGCGCATCGTGAAGAAGGGCAACCTCTCCGAGGCCGACGCGAGCTCCATTCGCGGCCGCATCCACGCCTCGAGCGACTTGAAGACGGTCGCGAACGTGCCGCTGGTCGTCGAAGCCGTCGTGGAGCGCATGGACGTGAAGCGCTCGGTCTTCCAGGCGCTCGACGCGCAGTGTCCGGCCGAGACGATCCTCGCCACGAACACGAGCTCGATCTCGATCACCGAGATCGCCGCGTGCACGCGCCGCGCCGAGCGCGTCATCGGCATGCACTTCATGAATCCGGTGCCGCTGATGAAGCTCGTCGAGATCATCCGCGGCCAGGAAACGTCCAGCGAGACGTGCGCGAAGATCACCGCGTGCACCGAGGCGCTGGGCAAGGTGCCGGTCGAGGCGAACGACTACCCGGGCTTCGTGTCGAACCGCGTGTTGATGCCGATGATCAACGAAGCGGTCTTCTGCCTGATGGAAGGCGTCAGCACGCGCGAAGGCATCGACACGGTGATGAAGCTCGGCATGAACCACCCGATGGGGCCGCTCGCGCTCGCCGACTTGATCGGCCTCGACGTGTGCCTCGACATCCTGAACGTGCTGCACGACGGACTCGGCGATCCGAAGTACCGTCCGTGCCCGCTGCTCAAGCGCTACGTCGCCGCCGGCCGCCTCGGCCGCAAGGTCGGCAAGGGCTTCTACGAGTACAGCTGATCGCGCGTCCGCTCCCCGTCCCCCCGCTCCGCACCCTGCAAGCCCCCGAG
>JBGATX010000149.1:0-14473 GCA_044228975.1 Planctomycetota bacterium
GCTCGCGGGCGAGCTCTATCGCGCCGCCGGTGGCCCCGATTCCAACGGTTCTCAGCGCAGCGTGCTCGTGCTCGACGAGCCGACCACCGGACTCGCGACGAGCGACGTCGTGCACCTCGCGCGCGTGCTCGACCGATTGGTCGCGCGAAACAACGCCGTGATCGTGATCGAGCACCACACGGCGCTGCTCGAGATCTGCGACGAGCTGGTCGAGATCGGTCCGATGGGCGGGGAAGGCGGGGGTCGCGTCGTCGCGCGCGGCACGCCGCGCGAGCTCGCGGCCGATCCCGACTCCGTCACGGGTCCGTTCCTGTTCCGCGACGCACCGGCCCCGCGGGCAGCGGCGGCGTCCGCGGCTCGCGCCCGAGCGCGCACGCGCAAGACGCCCGCGCGGGAGGCGCGCTCATGATGCGCCCGGACAACCCGCTGATCGTGCAGAGCGATCGCTCGCTGATGCTGCACACGGTCTCCGCGGTCGTCGATTCGCACGGTCGTCCGGTGAAGGACGCGCAGGGCCGGCCGCAAACCCGAGAACACCCGCGCTTCGCCGAGGCGCGCGACGCGCTCGCGCTCTTCGCCGAGCTCGAGAAGAGCCCCGACTACCTGCACACGTATCGCATCACGCCGATCTCGGTCTGGAACGCGGCCGCGATGGGCGTCACCGCGGCGCGCATCGAGGAGATCCTCGAGGACCTCGCCTGCGTGCCCGTGCCGCGCAACGTGCTGCAAGAGATCCGGGGCTGGATCGAGCGCTACGGCGAGCTGCGTCTCGAGCGGCGCACCGACGTTCCGGCGGGCAGTCCCGCGAGCTACGAGCTCGCCGCGACCCGGCGCGGAGCGCTCGACGAGGCGCTGGCGCACAAGAGCGTGCGCGATCTCGTGCAGCGCGAATCGAATGCGCCCGGTGCGCGCATCTTCGTGCCCGGCGAAGCGCGCGGCGCGATCAAGCAGGCGTTGATCAAGCTCGGCTTCCCCGTCGACGATCGCGGCGGCTACATCGAAGGCGACCAGCTCGCGATCGCGCTGCGCTCGAAGACGCGCGCGGGCTTGCCGTTCGGAGTGCGCCCGTACCAGGACGGCGCGGCGAAGGCGTTCCACGCCGGCGGCACGGTGCTCGGCGGCAGCGGCGTCGTCGTGCTGCCGTGCGGCGCGGGCAAGACCGTCGTCGGCATGGCGGTGATGAGCCTCGTGCGCACGAAGACGTTGATCCTGACCACGAACACGGTCGCGGTGCGCCAGTGGCGCGAGGAGCTGCTCGACAAGACCGAGCTCACGCCGGATCAGGTCGGCGAGTACACCGGCGACGAGAAGCACGTCTGCCCGGTGACGATCACCACCTACCAGATGCTCACCTGGCGGCGCACGCGCAGCGAGGACTTCGAGCACTTCGATCTCTTCAGCCGCGAGAACTGGGGCCTCGTCGTCTACGACGAAGTGCACCTGCTCCCCGCGCCGGTCTTCCGCGTCACCGCCGATCTCCAGGCGCGGCGCAGGCTCGGTCTCACGGCGACGCTCGTGCGCGAGGACGGCAAGGAGGACGAGGTCTTCTGCCTGATCGGCCCCAAGCGCTACGACGTGCCGTGGAAGGTGCTCGAGAGCCAGGGCTTCATCGCCGCCGCGCGCTGCGTCGAGGTGCGCGTGCCGCTGGAGCCGAGCCAGAAGGAGCACTACGCCGCCGCCGACGCGCGAGCGAAATTCCGCGTGGCGAGCGAAAATCCGGCCAAGTTCGCGGTGATCGAGCGCCTGATCGAGATGCACCGCGGCGGGCGCGTGCTCGTCATCGGCCAGTACATCGAGCAGATCGAGTCGCTGGCGAAGCACCTGCACGCGCCGCTGATCACGGGCAAGACGCCGACGCTCGAGCGCGAGCGGCTCTACGCGGCGTTCAAGAGCGGAGAGATCACGCTCCTGATCGTCTCGAAGGTCGGCAACTTCGCCATCGACCTGCCCGACGCGAACGTCGCGATCCAGATTTCCGGCACCTTCGGCTCGCGCCAGGAGGAAGCGCAACGTCTGGGGCGCATCCTGCGGCCGAAGTCCGACGGCGGTCCGGCCGTGTTCTACTCGATCGTCACGCTCGGATCGCGCGACCAGGACTTCGCGCAACGCCGCCAGCTGTTCCTCACGGAGCAGGGCTACACCTACGAGATCGTCGAAGCGCAAGCGCTCGCCACCTTGACTCCCAACACGCCTTCCCCCCTGGCTCGATGAACCGCAACGAGAGCGACCCCGACTCCCTGGCGCGCGACGCCCAGGCCACTTCCCCCGAGACGCGGGGCGCGCGCGCCTCGCGCTCCGACGCCGCGGCGCACGCGGCGCACGCAGCGCCATCCCACGAAGCCGCGCCGATCCCGCGCGCGGCGGACGGCGCCGCGGCGGCGAACGCGCTCGCGCCGCGCCACGACGAGCTGGCGCACGCGCGCAGCGCGCGCACGCGCAGCTCCGACGTGCTCGCGAACGTCCGCGACGACGAGTTGACGGAGCTCTGGCGCTTCTGGGCCGGCGATCGGGCGAACGGCGCGCCGCAGCACGCCGACGCGTTGCGCCGGCAGGTGCTCGCGTGGATGGCCGACGGCGAGCGGATCGAAGCGCGCGTCGCGAGCCTGGGCAAGCGCCACGCGGCCGTGCTCGACGCGCACCTCGAGGCGCCGCGGTTCCAGTGCTCGCTGCACGAGCTCGCGGGCGCGCGCTCGCTGGCCGGCTTCTCGGCCTACGACCTCGAAGTGAGCGTCGGCACGCTGGCGCGCTACGCGCTGCTCGCCGAGGCGCGCCACGGCGCGAACGGTCACGCCGCGAGTGCCTCGGGCACGTCGAGCTCCACCAACGGCCGTTCGAATCCGAGCGCGACGAACGGCCGCGCGTGGGTCGTGCCCTACGATCTCGCCGAGTCGATCCTGCGCCGCCGGCGCTCGCGCAAGCGCGGCATCTTCGACGCGTTCACGCTGCGCGGCCACCTCGATCGCCTGTACGAGGATCCCGCGCGCGCGGCGCGCACGAGCGCGGCGCGGCTGCGCGAGCTCTACAAGATGTACTCGAACGAGGCCGCGGCGGTCGCGCGCATCGAGCGCCTGCCCGAGAACCTGCGCAAGCTCGTCGGCAAGGCGGTGCTCGAGTTCGGCGGCATCCTGCCGCGCTCGCTCTTCGATCGCCTCGACACGGATCTCGAATGGGAGGGCCGGCGCTGGGCCGGCGTGCTCGAGGAATCGCTCGTCGGCACGGTCGAGCGCTGGGAGCTCGGTCGCTACGGCATCCAGCATTCCGACGAGACCGTGCTCGTCTTCAACGAGGTCGCGCTCGCGTACCTGCGCCGCGTCGCCGTGCCGAGCGATCCCGACCAGCCGCACGAGGACGTCTCGCTCGGCGTCGATCTCGCGTCGAACATCTCGCGCTTCCTGGCCTACGTCATCGATCACGACGTGCGTTTCACCGTGCGCGGCGAGATCTTCAAGACGACCGAGAAGCGCATCCAGGAGGAGATGATCAAGAACCCCGGGCGCGAGCTCTCGCGCGAGGGGATCCTGCAGTTCATCTACGGCTTCGCGCGCCGCGAGCGCCTGATCGAGTCGACCGGCGAGCGCACGTTCGCGCTGACCGCCGGCGGTCGCGACTGGGAGCCGCGCGACCTCGAGGACAAGCTGAAGGCGCTGCTCGACCACGCGATCGAGGAGCGCGACCTCGTCGGCGAGGCCTATCACCAGGTGCGCATGCGCCGCATCCTGATGCGCCTGTTGAAGCGCGTCGAGCCGTTGGTCTGGTACGACCTGATGTACGTGCCGTTCCTCGCCCGCAACACGTATCTCTGCAGCCTCGACGAGAACGAGGTCGAGGAGTACTTCGCCGCGCGCTACCAGGGCGCGAGTCACGCCGCGCCCGACGACATCCAGCGCATGGCCTGGAACCTCGTCGCGTGGGTGCGCCAGCGCCTGCACATCCTCGGGATCGTCGACCTCGGCTACGACAAGGCCGGACGTCCGGTGGCCATGCGTCTCACGCGCATCGGCGCGCGCCTGCTCGGCGTCGTCGACGGAACTCCCGAGAGCCTGCCGCTCGTCGGCAACCTGATCGTCACGCCGGACTTCGAGGTCGTGCTCTTCCCGACCGGCGACGACGGCGAGCTGATCCACGACCTCGACCGCTTCTGCACGCGCGAGACGCAGTCGAGCGTGCTGCATTTCCGCATCAGCGAGAAGAGCGTGCAGCGCGCACTCAACGAAGGCCTGTACCTGAAGCGCATCCTGGCCGTGCTCGAGAACCACTCGCGCACGCCCGTGCCGCAGAACGTGCTCTATTCCGTGCGCGACTGGGCCGTGCGCGCGGGCATGCTGACGCTCGGTCGCGATCACGTCGTGCGCGGCGAGAACGTGGAGCTGCTCAAGCGCTTCCACGCCGATCCCGGCGTGCGGCCGCTCGTGCGCGCCGTGCTCGACGAGAAGCGCGTGGCGATGAAGTCGAACGCGACCTTGCGGCGCACGCAGTCCTTGCTGCGCGAGCTCGGCTACCTGGTGGAGCTCGACGAGGGATGAAGCGCGCGCTGCCGGCGCGCCTCCTCGCGCTGACGCCCGGCGAGCTCGTCGACGGCGGCGAACGAGAGCTGCGCGAGCTGCTCGGCCGCGCGGAGTCCGCGTGCGAAGCCGGACTGCAATCGATCCTGCTGCGCGAGCCGCGCCTCTCCGATCGCGCGACGCTGGCGCTCGCGCGCGAGCTGCGCCGCCTGCTCGGCCCCCGCCGCTGGCTCGGCCTGCACGATCGCGTGCACCTCGCCGAGGCTGCGGGAGCCGACGCCGTGCACCTGGGCTTTCGCTCGCTCGCGCCGAGCGCGGCGCGCGGGATCCTGCCCGACTCGATCGCGATCGGATTCTCCGCGCACGCCGGCGATCCGTTCGAAGCCTGGAGTGACTGCGACTACCTGCTCCTCGGTCCGGTGTTCGAGACGCCGAGCAAACGCGGCCTGAAGGCGCCGCTCGGGCTCGCCGGAGTGCGCGCCGAGCTCGCGCGCGCGACCGCGCCGGTGTGGGCCATCGGCGGAGTCGATGCGTCGAACGCGGCGCAGGTGCTCGCGACCAAGGTGGCCGGGATCGCGGTATTGCGCTCGATCCTGGGCAGCGGACGGAGCACGACCGAAGTCCGCGCCGCCACGCACGATCTTCTGGCGCGGGTGGGCGCCGCGCGTGCCGCGAACGACGCCGCCGCCGAACGCGATTGAAGCGGGCGACGCATCCGCTTCGACGGCGTGGGGCCGTCCGCGATGATCGGCCGCGGGCGCCGCTTGCTCTCAGTTCGACGATCGCTGGGGCGGGAGGCACCGGTCGCACGCGACGCCATCCGGCGCGCAGTGCGGGCACTTGACCATCAGGACTCCATCCTTGTCGTACAGCGTCATGTCGGTCTTGCAGCCTGTGCAATGGTGGGTGCGGATCGCATGCACGGCTCCCCCGGGACGCGGGAGCATCGAGCGCCATTCCGTCACGGTGTCATAGCACTCGCGACAGGCCATGCTCGTTCCGGAGGTGGGCTCGGCCATGCGGTGCTTGTCCGACTGGCACGACGCAGCCGCCAGGCTGAACCCGATCAGCGCCGCGAGCACGGCGTGACGAAGGGAACAATGGCGTCGAAGTGAGGTGTTCATGACGGATTCTCCAATGTCGTGATCGGCGAGAAGGCCGGTGTGGAAGCGCGATGGGAACGGCTCGCGCTCGAGGCAAGACCAGGGCGTGAGGCGCGCTCGTGATCGCGCACATTCTATGCAGTCGAGAGGCTGCGGGCACGCGACGCAGCGCCTTGCAAGAAGGAGCGCGCTACGGATCGATGCGCACGAACAGCGCCTTCGACGGGATGTCATCCACCATGGCGAACAGCAGGTACCACCCGAGCGGGAGCACGTTCGGATCGCTGGGCAGTGCCACCTGCGCGCCGCCGGGCGTCGACGACGGCTGGAGCACGAGCCGGCGCGGGATCCCGCCATCGACCCAGTGCGTCGTCGATTGGACGCCGATGAGCACGACGCTCGTGATCGTCGTCTGCGGGAACACGTCGAACGACACGAGCGCGCCACGCTGCGGCGTCGAGTCGGAGACGTTCGAGATCGACGGACGCACGCCTCGGAAGAGGTAGGGCGGGCTGAAGGCGTCCACGTTCGCGCTCGTCGGTCCGTACTGGAACTTGATCCGCGTTCCGCCGGTCGTGATCACGCGACCGTCGGGGACGAGCAGCGTCACGGCGTGGTACTCGCGGAACTCGAGCATGTTCGCGACACGCCGCCATGCGCCGCTCGACGGAGCGAAGAGGTCGGTGCGCTTGACGCAGCCGAGCACGTTGGGCTCCGCTCCGGCCGTGGTTCCCTGGTCGCCGCCGGCGACGAGCACGCGGCCATCGGGAAGCGGAACGACCTCCGATTGGAAGCGGCGCAGCGAAGGACTGGTCCCCGCGCTCCATTGCCCCGTGGCGGAGTCGTAGTACTCGACCATCGCGCCGGCGGGCTGCGCGATCGGATTGACCCCCAGCGCCGCCGCGCGACCGTCGGCGAGCACGATCAGACTGTGATCGCTGTGCCCGGGGTAGCCGCGGTTGGGATGCACGAATTGTCCCGTGTTCGTCCAGGTGCCGAGCGCGACGTCGTAGAGCTGCGGGCGGCCACCCCACGAGTGCAGGATCTTCCCGTTGAAGAGCAACGCGACCGGGCTCCAGGTGAGGCTGGCGAGGTCGAAGCGTTCGCAGGTGTCCGTGCGCTGCGCGCTCGGCGCGGTGCCGCCCCCGATCGCGATCACGCTCCCGTCGTTGAGGCGCGCGAGCCCGGGATACCACCGACCGACGGCGAGGTTCAGGTCCGTCAGCTGGATCCAGGTGTTGTCGGGTCGGAAGCGCTTCACCCAGGGGACCGCGTTCACGAAGCTCCCCGGATCGCTGCCGTTCTGTCCTCCGACGACGAGCACGCTGCCGTCGGCGAGCAAGGTCGTGTTCATGCAGCCCTGCTCGCTTCCCGAGCCACCCGGCAGCACCTTCGCGCCCGTGACGGGGTTGAAGACGATCGGATCGACGGTGTCGTGGCAGAACAGCACCGTGCCGTCGGGGCGCAGAGCGCCGATGTCCGTCGCGTCGAAGAGCTCCGGCAGCGTGTCGCCGATGGTGTCCCAGCGACCGGCCTCGCTCTCGGAGAGCAGCGCGAAGTTCACCACGGTCGCGCCCGAAGTCAGCGTGACGGGCAGCTCCTGGTAGTCGAAGTCCGTCAGGGCGGCTCCCAGCGTGTACGCACCGGGAGGCACGCCGGGAAACACGTAGGCTCCCGAGCTCGTCGCGCGCGTCTCGCGGAAGAACGTGAGGTCCGGGCGGAAGAGCGTGACGCGCGTGTTGGGGAGCGGCTGTCCGCCCGCGCCGCTCGTCACGAGTCCGGCGACCATCGCCTGCACGGGTTGCGGCGTCGCCGGGCGGCGCGCACCCGCTGGAATCTGTGCGCGCCCCGAGGCGACGAGCATCACGCTGGCGGCGACGAGCGTCGGCCAGCGCGCTCTTCCGTTGCGGGCACCGACGAGGGGTGACGGGCGCGACGTGAAATCGATGATCGACATGGTTCCTGCTCCTTGCGGGCGACCTCGGCGGACAGCGTGATTGCGATTGTAGGGTGGCGGCCACGCTCGGCCGTCGTGTTCGCGAAAACGAGGACAGCGCGGGTCGCGCAACGGCGTTCGAGGTGACGGGCGCGGGCCACGGAGCAGCACGAAGCGTCGCTGCCCCGGCTTGGACGGCCGCGAGAGCTCTCGCAATCGCTCGCGCGTCAACGCCCGAGCTTGCGCAGCTCGTCCTGCAGCGTGAGCACGCGCGAGTCGTTCGGCGCGAGCCGCGCGAGCTCGAGCACGTGCCGCGTGGCCTCGTCGATCGATCCGGCCTGGATCAGGAGCAGCGCGAGGTTCGTGCGCGCGGGGATGTTGCCTGGATCGACCTCGCCCAGCCGCGCGAGCCAGCCGCGCGCTTCGTCGAGCCGCTTGCGGCGCAGACACAGCTCCGAGATCGAGATCAGGGCCACCCAGTTGCGCGGCTCGAGCTGCTGCGAGCGCGAAAGTGCCGCGTACGCCTCCTCGAGCTTGCCGCGCGCCAGCAGCGCCCTTCCGCGCGCGAGATGCGCTCGACCGAGCTCGGGCGAGAGCTCGACCGCGCGATCGGCGGCGCGCTGCGCGGGTTCGAGCGCGCCCATGCGCAGGTGCGCGTCGGAGAGGTTGAGCTGCACTCCGCTGTCCTTGGGATCGAGTGCTTGCGCGCGTTCGAGCACCTCCAGCGCGCGCCGGGCGTCGCCCGTCTCCTGCAGGCACGTCGCCAGGTTGTTGAGCGCGTTGAGATCGTCGGGGCGTTTCGCGACGACGCGCGTGACGATCGGCAGCGCCTCGGCGTGCTTGCCCTCGCACATCAAGCGCGTCGCCTCGGCGATCCGGCTGACGTAATTGACCTTGTAGGAGCGCAACTCCTCGGTGAGCGGATCGCGCAGGTAGCGCGGCTGCGCGCCGACTCCGGCTTCGAGCTCGCGTTGCGCCTGCTCGGCGCGGCCGAGTGCGCTCCACGCGCGGCCGAGCTCGTGATGCGCGAGCTTCAGTCCCGGATCCTTCGCGAGAGCGCGCCGGCACTTCTCGGCCGCGTCCGCCCAGCCTTCCTCAGCGCGGACGAGCGGGCCGCGAGCAGCGCGAGCAGGCACTCACACGCGATGGGGGCGAGCGTCCACGGTCGCGATGGGACGCGGCGCTCGGCGCGCGGCGCACGATCGGGCCGGCGCTCCGACGAGCGGATGCGGCGGGCGTGCGGATCGATCGCGGCACGAGCCGATCGGAGTCGATCGTGCCGCGGCCGTCGCATCGATTCACGCGCCGTGAAGACGGAACGGGCGCGCGCCAACGCGTTCACCCTAGCGCGAATGCGGCCGGCGTGCAGCCGGACGAGCGGCTCTGCTTCGAGCCCGCGACGCGGAACGCGACCGCCGCGGCCCTGTGCTAGTCTCGCGCCCTTCGATGAGCTGGACCGAGGACGCGATCCATCGCTGGCTGGCGCGGGCGCCGCGGCCGCGCGTGCTCGCCGGGAGCGCGGGGCACGATGCGGCGGTCTTGCGCGCGTTTCGAGGCGCGCTCGTCGCCTGCGCCGATCAGGTCGTGCTCGGCGTGCACGTGCGCGAGGGCGAGGCTCCCGCGCGCATCGGACGCAAGGCCGTCGCGCGCGCCGTGTCCGACCTCGCCGCGACCGCGGCGCGACCGCGCGCCGTGCTGTGCACGATCGCCGCGCAGCGCACGCTCTCGAGCGCGTGGCTGCGCGGCGTGTTGCGCGGTGTGGCGAGCGAAGCGCGCCGGCACGGCGCCGAGCTCGTCGGCGGCGATCTCTCGGTGACGCGCAGCGGCGCGGTGATCGCGATCACCGCGCTGGGCGAGCTCGCCGTGCGCACGCGCGCACCGGGTCGCGATCGCGCGCGCCCCGGCGAGCTCGTGTGCGTCACGGGCGCGCTGGGTGGGAGCCTGCTCGGCCGCCATCTGCGCATCGAGCCGCGCGTCGCATGGGGCATCGCACTGGCTCGCGCCGGCGCGAGCGCGCTGTTGGACGTGAGCGACGGGCTCGCGTGGGACCTGCACCGGCTCGCCCGCGCCGCCGGAGTGGCGATCGAGATCGAGCTCGCGCGCGTGCCGGTGCACGCCGACGCGCGGCGCCTCGCCCGGCGCACGCGCCGCGAGCCCTGGGATCACGCGCTGCACGACGGCGAGGACCACGAGCTCGTCGCCACGCTCGCGCCGCGCGCCCTCGAACGCGCGAGGGTGAGCTTGAGTCAGGAACGCGCTCGAACGAGCGTGGGCCTGCACGAGATCGGCCGCGTGTCGCGCGGACGCGGCTTGACGCTGCTCCATGCCGACGGACGGCGGGAACGCTGGCAACCCAGGCGCGGAGGTTGGAAGCATGGCGCTTGAACGCCGCCTCGTCTCGAGCGCGCCGCGCGCGACGGAGGAGCTCGGCGAGCGCCTGGGCGCCCGGCTCCAGGCTGGCGCGCTCGTGTGCCTCGACGGCGAGCTCGGCAGCGGCAAGACCTGCTTCGTGCGCGGCCTCGCCCGCGGCCTCTGCGTCACGGAGCGCGTCTCGAGTCCGACCTACGCGCTGCTCCAGAGCTACTCGGGCCGCCTCGAGCTCCTGCACTTCGACGCCTGGATGGAGGGACGCGAGCGCGCGTTCCTGCTCGACGGGGGCCTCGAGGGTCTCGACGGCGGAGCCGTCGCCGTCGTCGAGTGGGCGGAGCGGGTGATCGACATGCTCCCCGCGCCGCGCCTGCGCATCGAGCTGCGTCACGCCGGGCCGAGCACGCGCGAGATCTCGCTGCGCGTCGAAGGCTCGGGCGTCCAGGCCGAGCGTCTCGAGGAGCTGCTGGCGCGGCTCGAGCTTCCCGAAGGCATGCGCGAGGAATCCGAGAGCAACGCAAAGGACCGGCGCGATCGCGCGCACTGAGGCGCCTCCCGTCGGGCGCAGGACTGGCCCGTGGTTCGAGCCCGGAACGTCCCGTATCCTCTGCCACGCATGAACCCCCGCCGTGCGCCCGTGTTCGTCGCCTTGCGAGCGACGTTCGTCCTGCTCCCCTGGTTCGCGCACGCGGGTCTCCAGGCCGGGTCCGAGCACACCCCGTCGCCCGGGGCTCCGGTCCAGGGCGCCGTGCCGGCCGCGCTCGCCCCGCAGAACGATCCGCAGGACCCGCTCGGGCCGGGCAAGGGGTTGGAGCTCTCGCTCGCCTCCGCGATCCAGCTCGCGCTGCAGAACAACCTGGGCCTCAAGATCGAGGAGCTCGCCACCGAGGTCTCCTTCTACAACCAGCGCGGCTCGTGGGGCGCGTTCGACTGGGTGCTCAACGCGAGCGCGAACGTGCAGGACCGCGAGTTCGAATCGACGAGCGTGTTCGGCGGCTCGAACGAGAACACGCAGTCGGGCTCGATCGATCTCGTGCGTCCGAACTCGCTCGGCGGCACGTTCACGGCCCACTTCGACACGGCGAACACGAACACGGACAGCACCTTCGCGGCGCAGCAGACGTCGACCACGGACGTGCTGCAGCTCGGATACCGCCAGCCCTTGTTGCGCGGCGCATGGCGCGAGTACGCGACGGTGAACCAGCGCGAGCTCGACCTCGTCTGGAAACGCCAGAGCGAGCGCGAGCGCCAGACGCGCCACGGTCTCATCCGCGACGTGTCGAACGCCTACTGGGATCTCGTGCTCGCGCGCGCGCAGCTCGAGGTCGCGCGCTCGAGCCTGGAGCTCGCCAAGGCGCAGCTCGACCAGGACAGGAAGCGCCTCGACGCCGGCATCGGCATCCAGCTCGACGTTTTCCAGGCCGAGACCGAGGTCTCGACCAACGAGGAGCTCGTGCTCGCCGCCGACGTGCGCGTGCGCCGCGCGGCCGACGTGCTGAAGCAGCTGCTGTTCCCCGGCACGGACGCGGCGCTGTGGGACACGATGCTCGTGCCGAGCACGCCGCTCGCCGAGGAAGTGTCCACGCTCGGCATTCCGCCCTGGACGGCGGCGCTCGAGGTGGCGCTCGAGAAGCGCGCGGAGCTGCGCCAGCAACGCCTCTCGATCGAGGAGAGCGTCGTGCGCCACGTCGCGCGCGAGAGCGAGCGCCGTCCGCAGCTCGACCTCGATCTGAGCGCCGCCGGCGTCGGCTTCGACGGCGATTCCGCGGACGCGTTCGAGAGCTCCGCGACCTTCGACTTCCCGACCTACCGCGCGGCGCTGATCTTCTCGATCCCGATCGGCAACCACACGGCGCGCTACGCGGTCAAGGCCGCCTGGGCCAACGTGCGCGCCGCGCGCCCTCGCCTACGATCAGAGCGAGACGCAGATCGCGGCCGAGGTGCGCGACGCGGTGCGCCAGGCGACGTACCAGGCGGAGGCGGCGCGCGCGGCGAAGAAGAGCCTCGACCTCGCGCAGCGCCAGCTCGCCGCGGAGCAGGCGCGCCGCCAGGAGGGCATCTCGACGAACTTCGAGGTGCTACGCCTGCAGCGCGACCTGACGAGCGCGCTCTCGAACGAGCGCACGTCGCGCGCGAACTTCGCCAAGGCTCTCGTGGCGCTGAAATCGGCACAAGGCTTGCTCGGCGAGGCGCCCGCTCCCTGAGACGCGCGCGAAAGTTGCGCAGCGAATCGATGCGCGTCTCGAAGCTCCCGATGATCACGGTGGACCCTTGAGCTCGATCGCGAGCCACGCGAGCGCGTTCGCGCGCGCTCTCTCGACGTGCGGCGGCGCACGCCGATCCGGCCCTCGAATGCGCGCGACGGCGCGCACCGTGAGCCGGGCCGCCCTGCTCGTCGCGCTCGCGAGCTGCGGCAGGCACGAGGCGAGCGGCGTGGAGTCCGGCGCGCCGGCTGTGGCGCAGAAGGCCGGCGCGGCGACGGTCGCCCCGCAATCGGTCTGCGACGACGAGCGCGTGCGCTATCTGACCGCGCCGGGTCCGCGCACCGAGGCCTTCCTGCGCGACACGTCCGACGTGCTGCCCGGGCTCGTCGCGCAGCTCGCCTACGGCCAGGTCGATCCGCTGACCTACGGCATCCAGCAGATCGCGGCGCTCGGCGACGAAGCGTTGCCCGAGCTGTCGCGATTCGTCGACGCGCAGATGCGCGACGCGAACGGCGGCACGCGCCTGCAGAACGCCTTCGGCGCCGCGAGCCTGATGAGCGCGCCCGGCGCGCACGCGCTGCTCGCGCGCGGCCTCGAGCATCCGGCGGAGGCGGTGCGCACGGCGGCGCTGCGCGGGCTCGTGCGCCACCCGGATCCGGCGGACTTCGATCGTCTCGCGGCGCTCATGCCGCTGACCTCGAACGATTCGAAGGCCTTGCTCGCCGACGCGCTCCGCGCGTGCGATCCCGCGCGCGCCGAGGATCAGTTCGCCGATTGGTACGAGGCGCGCCAGCACTCGCCGATCTGGCTCTCGGTGGTGCGCGCGCTCGCCCAGTCCACGCGTCCCGCGCTCCTGGCTCGCATTCCCGCGCTGCTCACGGTCGCGTCGCCCGAGGAGGCGCTGTACTTGCGCGCGGCGCTCGCGAAGCACGGCGACGCATCCGCGCTGGCGGCACTGCGCGAGACGCTGCGCGACACGAACGTCACCGCGCGCACGGTGGCATTGCAGGCCCTCGATCGCGCCGGCCTCGCCGACGAGCTCCTCACGACGGCGAACAGCGATCCCGACGCCGGCCTGCGCGCGCAGGCGCTCTCGGCGTTGAGCGTCTCCGGCGGGAGCGACGCCGTCGGCGCAGCGCTGCGTCGCGCGCTCTCCGACGGGGACCGGCGCGTGCGACAGGTCGCGCTGCAGGCGCTGCTCTCGCGCGGAGACCCCGAAGCGCAGGAGCAGGCGCTCGCGCTGCTCAAGGGCGAACGTCCGGCGCTCGAGGACGGCGTGCACGCGCTCGAGGACGTGTGGAAGAAGGACGAGAAGCTCGCGCGGCGCGGTCTCGAGATCCTGCTCGGCCTGCGCCACGGCGAGATCGTGCCGTTGCGCGTCGAGCCGCGCGTCGTCGATCGGGCGCTCGCCGTCGTGCCGCTGCGCGAAGCGGCGGAGGAGCTCTACACGCGTGCAAGCGAGCCCGGCGACATCGGTCTCGACGGCAAGGTCACGGGCGGCCAGAGCATCGCGGGCATCAGCCGCCACCAGTGGTACACGCAGCAGATCGGCAACACGGGCGCGGTCGGTGCGACGCTGCTGCGCGAGCACTGGAAGACCGAACCGGACGCGCTGCGGCGCCTGGACTTGATCGCCAGCGCGATCTACGCGCAGGACGACACGGCGCGCGAGTTCCTGATCTCCGTCCTCGACGACGAGCGCACGAGCCCGTGCGAGGGTCTGTACGTGGCCGAGCGACTGTGCCGCTTGGGTCCGCCCGCGCGGGTGGCGCCGCTGCTCAAGCGCTACGCACTGCGCATCGACGACCGGCGCGTGCGGCCGGCTCTGAACTCGCTCTTGTGGCGCTGGTTCGCTCCACAGCCGTAGCGCCAGAGCACCCTTGCGGCGCGCCGAGCGCAGCCCGTAGCTTGGGGCGCTCGGCACGACGCGGCGCACCGAGAGCGCACGACGGCCCGACGACGATGCGCGCAGCGCTGCATTCCTGGCGAATCCTGGCCGCGAGCTCGTGCCTCCTGATCGCCGCGTGCGGCGACGATTCCCCGCCCTCCGGCCCCACGGCGCAACCGGGCTCGAGCTCCACGCCTTCCGCGCCGGCGCCCGCGTCAGCGGCGCACGCTCCGGCCCCGCCGCCGCACACGACGGATGCCGCGAGCACCACGCCCGCGCCTGGAGCGTGGTTCGCCGGACGCATGCGGCCGCTCGCGCCGTGGGTGGGGGAGTTTCGCAAGCGCATCGACCCGGCGGCGGACGGCTGGCCGACCGAGGTCACGGCGCAGGCGGTCGAAGCGCGCTTGCAACCGGCGCTCGACGCGTGGCTGAAGCTCGGCGATGCGAAACGACTGCGCGAGCTGTGCGCGCCG
>JBGATX010000150.1:0-11839 GCA_044228975.1 Planctomycetota bacterium
CGAACACGATCCGGCTCAGCATGGGACGCATCGGGGCCTCAGGGAGCGACGTACGGCAGGGTGCGCCAGCAGAGGATCTCCCAGTCCGGCGCACCGGTGCTCACCATCGCGTTCAGCGACTCGTCGAAGTGGATGAAGCTGTTGCTGTCGAGGTGCACGCTGCGCGCCACGAGCGAGCCGTAGAGCGCGAAGTTGCTGTCGATGTCGATGGCCGCGGTCGGCGCCAGCACCGCCCCGTAGATCGAGGAGTTCGATTCGAAGTCGACGTGGTCGACCTGCACGTGGGTCTCGGGGTTCTGCACGTTGTCGGCGAGCAGGTTGAGCTCGACGTCGTGTGGATCGTGGTCGAGCGACGAGATCTCGGCGTGCTGCGAGAGGTCGAAGTTGTCGATCACGTAGAGCGTCAGCGGACCGGCGCTCGAGTCGACGCGCAGGCTCGAGTTCGAGTCCATCTGGAAGTTCGTGCACACGAGGGTCGCCGGGCCGGTCAGCGTCAAGGTCGAGTTCGCGCGCACGCGCAGCGTGCCGTAGCGGCGCGCGCCGGAGGGCAGGGTCGAGTTGCCGTTGACGGTCAGGTTCCCGAGCGACGGCAGCTGCGGCAGCGTGATCGTCGGCATCACCTGCGGCTGCGCGGCCGAGACCGCCGCGCCGGTGAGCACGGCGTTGCCGAGCACGGTCGTGGTCTGGTTGGGACCGCACACCGCGTCACCCCAGACCTTCGCGTTCTGCTCGATCGTGATCGGCCCGTTCGAGCCCACGTCGCCGTTGCTCTCTGCGTGCTGGTTCGTGCCGACGTCGTTCACGGCCTGCGCGATCCACGTACCCGTGGTGGAGTCGTAGCTGTCGACGTGCGCGTTCGAGTCGAGCGACACGAACTCGTGGCCGAAGACGCCGAAGCGGTAGCTCGCGCCCGGGATCTCGCGCATCACGAGCTCCATGCGCGCCCCGGCCCGGTCCTCGAAGCCGGTCGCGGTCAACTGGATCAGGCCGCCGCTCAGCGTCGTGCTCTCGACGAAGTACTGCGCCCCACCCCATTCGATCGGATGTTCCGCCGAGCCCAGCGCGCCGCTCAGCCCGCGTTGCACGTCGAACACGGCGTTCGACAGCCCGGCCTGGCAGACGTAGCGCGCGCGCAGGTTCTCCTGCGTGCCCCGCCGTTCGCCGTTGCCCGTCAAACTGATGCACAAGACGCCGGCCGAAGCCGCCGCGAGCGCGGTCGACACCAGTACCGTCGCCACCAGCGCGCTGCCGCTCTCGCCGCGCGCGTTCCGCCGTTGTCGTTCCCGGATGATCATGATCTGCCCCCCTGTTCCTTCCTCACCGTCCCCCGCCCCTCTCGCTGTTCGTTCGCGCGCTCGTGGACGCGCCTAGTTGCGCAAGTGGATCGCCGTCTCGACGACGGCGAGAGCGCGCGCTCCATCCGACGCAGCGCATTCCACGCACACGCGCACCTGCATCACGTCGCCGACGCGCCGCAGGTTGAACCCGCGCTCGTCCACGATGCCGTTGCCGTTGTCGTCGAGTGCGTTGGCTTCCTCGCCGCGGTAGAGCTCGCAGATCTCGGTGCACAAGACGCTCGTGCGTTCGTTGCCGCCGACGTTGGTCGTCACGACCAGCGCGCGCTCGTCCACCAGCCCGTCGCCATCGTTGTCCAGGCCGTCGTCGAGCTCGCCGGCGTCGAGCTGCAGCACGAAACGCATCGGCAGATCCCACTGCACGACGCCGGCGCTGACGCCCAGGGCCTGCTGGAAAGTGATCGAGTCCGTGCCCAGCGAGCCCGTGGGGTCGGGTGCGGCCCCGCTGACACCCATGGTCGCGAGCTCGCGCACGACGCGATCGACGACGCGCGATGCCTTCAGGTTCGCGGTGGTCTCGAGCGTGGAGGCGGACGAAGCGCTCTGACAGCGCTTCTGCACCAGCGCCACCGTGCCCAGGATCGATCCGAGGATCGTCAGCGAAAGCACGACCTCGATCAGCGAGAAGGCCGAGCGCGCGCTCGAGCGATCGGGGCAGCGGCGCATCAGTAGTTCCCCAGGATCGTGCGCAGCTCGACGCTCGCGTTGCCCGCGGCTCCGCGCCAGCGCACGCGCACGAGCAACGGCAGCAGGCGGTAGTCGCCGGCATGGTTCCCCGCGTCGATCACGTCGTCGCCGTTGAGGTCGCGCGGCATGCCCAGACGCTCGTTGACCACATCCTCGCGCAGCGCGCCCGGGAACCCGACGCGGGTCGGGAAGACGATCTCGCCGACCATGCCGTCGGGATCGCCGGGCATCGCGCACAGGCCGGGGACGACGAAGTTGCCGCCCTGCGCTGTGCCGACACCGCTGGGATCGTCGGCTGGCGACTGGTTGTAGCGCCAGAAGTCCTCGGCGAAGACGTTCGACTCGACCTCCTCGATGACGCGGCGCGCCGCCTCCATCGCGAGCGTCTTCTCGCGCGTCTGCTGGTTCGTGCGCGCCGACGCGGTGATCGCCTGGGTGAAACCCAGGACGCTGATGAGCAGGACGGTCAACGCACAGAGCAGCTCGACCAGCGAGAAGCCCGAACGTCGACGCGCGCCGCGCCCGTCGATCCGAAGGATCGGAATCCGATCCGCCAACTGCCCCATGAGAGACCTGCCCTGCACGGCCACCCCTGCCGGGGGTGCACACAGCCCGAACCTCGACGCGCGCAGGGCGTCGACCGCAGCTCAAACGGCAGGAACCGAGCGTCGTCTCGGGTCCGAAATGCAGCGCGAGCGAGAAACTCGTTCGCAGTACGCCGCTCCCGCGGATTCAGGGCACGAGCTGCGCCGCGGCCCGCAGCCGCGCCAGCTCATCGCCGGCGATCTCGCGCTCGCCGAGGAACGCGATGCCCACGACCGCGCGCACGTCGCCGCGCGCATCGAGCACAGGCAATGCAACAGCCGCCTGTGCGTTGACCGACTTCGCGCCCGGCCGCACCTGCCCGCTGTCGTCCGTCTTCAGGTTGCACGTCTGCACCGGCTCGCGCCGCTCGAACGCCAACCCGGCCATGCCCTTGCCCTTCGGCACTCGTTGCACGATCGCCACCACCGGCGGCGGCAGGTTCACCGCTGCCGCGAGCGCGAGCTCCTCCCCCGCGCGCCGATGCACGCTCCCCGCGATGCCACCGTGCGCCTTCAGGAACTCCCGCAGCCACGCCTCGTCATCGACAACCCGTGCTCCGCTCATGCGCGCGACGATACCACGCAGGTCGATCGAATCGACGCACCGGCGAAGGCTGCCCGCGCTAGTGCGCAGCGTGCCCCATCTCGCCGCGCAGCCTCGTCGACGACTCGAGCCGCGAGATGGAACGCGGAAGTCGTGACTCCGCGGTCGACGCGAGGCTAGAGGAGGACCATGAGGGGCTTCTCCAGATCCGCGCACTTGCGCGTCACGACGGCCATCGCATTCGCACTCCTCACGGGCGCCCGCGCCAGGGCGCAATTGCAGACCGCCTGGCAGCACACGCTCCCCCCGACGTTCGCCGCCGATCCTCGCGCCGTGCTGACGCCCACCGGCGATGTCGTCGTGGCCAGCACGAGCGACGCCCTCGGCGCCCAGGCGCTTCGCATCGCGCTCGACGGGTTCGATGCGAACGGCACGCAAACGCTCGCGCTCGCCTTCACGCCCAACGGCGATTCCACTCGAGCCGCCGACCTCACCGTCGACACCGCGAGCGGCGACCTCCTCGTGCTCGGCAGCACGCGCAGCGTGGCAACTGGCGCGAACGACGAGCTCTCGCTCTCCCGCTTCGATGCGAGCGGCAACCTCGTGTGGACCACGCGCTACTCGACGCCCGACGACGACCTCGGCCGGCGCGTGCGCGTGGGCACGAACGGCGAGATCTACGTGCTCGGCGTCGGCGTGTGCAGCTGCTTCCCCATTCCCGTCGTCAACTCGCCTTACCTGCTCGTCTTCTCGCCAGCGGGCGTGTTGCAGAGCTCGACTTCGCTGCCGGGTGACACCGACATCGTCGATCTCGGGCGCCATCCCGCGGGCGGAGCGGTGGTGACGACGCTCGACACGCACGCACCGCAGTCGACGCTGCACGTCCTGCTCGTCGACTCGAGCGCCTCGATCCTCTGGAGCCGTGCCAAGGCCCAAGGCAGCGGCTGGGTCCCGCGACGCAATGTCACGATCGATCGCCAGGGACGCGTGTTCGCCGGCGGCTCCGTCGCGATCACGCCGGCGCACTCGAACGCCTCGATCCACGCGTTCGACGCGAACGGCGTAGACCTGTGGACGGCCACGTTCGACGATCCGGCACGCGATCTCGCGGGCTGCACGAGCCTCGCGCTCGACGGCACGGGGAACGTGGTCGCGACCGCGGTGGTCGACGATGCCTCCTTCAGCGACGGACGCGGCGTCGTGTTCAGCTGCGACGCGACCGGCGCAGCGCGCTGGTCCCGAACGATCGGCACGTCGCCCGGCGGTCGGGCGTACTTGAGCACGCTCGCCGTCGATCGCGCGGGCAACTCGATCGCCGCGGGCCGCTCGGGCGTCGACGGCGTGCTGCTGCGCCACGATCGTGACGGGCGGCCGCGCGGCGTCTTCCTCGTGCCGCCGGCAGCGAACGACACGCTCCTGGTCCTGGACGTCCTCGCCTCGGGCGCGGGCGACTTCACGTACCTCGCCGTTGAGTTCACGCCGACGGGAACGGCGCAAGGCACCATCATCGGCCGGGTGCACGAACAGGGCGTGCCCTTCTGCTTCGGCGACGGCAGCGCGACGCCGTGCCCGTGTGGCAACGCGAGCGCGTTCTTCGAGCAGGCCGGCTGCCGCAACTCTACGGGAAGCGCCGCGCAGCTCGTCGACGAAGGCGTCGCGAGCCTCTCGAGCGACTCGCTCGTGTTGCGCACGCACCACACGACCGCGAGCGGGACGACGTTCTTCGTGCAAGGCGATCTGCACCTGAACGGCGGTGCGGGAGCGGTCTTCGGCGACGGCCTGACCTGCCTCGGCGGTGCGCTCGTGCGGCTGCGGAACGTCCCCGCGAGCGGCGGCAGCGCGTCGATCGGCGCTGGCAGCACCGCTCCGATCTCCGCGCTCGGCCTGGTGCTCGCGCCCGGATTGCGCACCTACCAGGCGCTCTACCGCAACGCGGCGAGCTTCTGCACGCCTTCGACCTTCAACACGAGCAACGGCCTCGAGCTCACTTGGACGTTGTGAGCAGCGGGTGGCGGGCAAGGTCTCGGCGCCCACATCTGGCGCGAGCGCCCCGAATTCGCCAGCTTCTGTCGCAGACATGCGACACGTCGGCACCGATCTCGAGCGACCCGACGGACCGGCCAAGGTCTCCGGTCGCGCGCTCTACATCGCCGACGTCGACGTGCCGGAAGCATGGATCGGCGGCACCGTGCGCTCGCCGCTCGCGCGCGGCGTGCTGCATGGCTTCGAGCGCGATCCACGTTTCGACTTCTCGCGCGTCGTCGTCGTCGGGCCCGAGCACATTCCCGGCGAGAACGTCCAGGCGCTGATCGTCGACGATCAACCCGTGCTCGCGACGCGCGAGATCCGCCACTTCGGCGAGCCGCTGCTGCTCGTCGCGGCGCCCGATCGCGTCACCTTGCTCGCGGCGCTGGCCGCGATTCGTCCACGCATCGAGGCGCGCGCCGCGGAGCTCGACTTCGAGCGCTCGACGCACGTGCAGAAGTCCATCTCGATCGACAAGGGCGACGTCGAGCACGCCTTCGCGCACGCGCCGCTCGGATCGCGCGTCTTCGAGGGCGAGTACCGCACCGATTCGCAGGAGCAGCTCTACATCGAGCCGCAGGGCGCGATCGCCTGGCCCGCGGCGCGGGATGGCAGCGTGCGCGTCGAGGGCTCGCTGCAATGCCCGCACTACGTGCGCAAGGCGCTCGCGCGCTGTCTCGGCATCGCCCCCGAGCTCGCGCGCGTCGTGCAGCGCGAGACCGGCGGCGGATTCGGCGGCAAGGAGGACTATCCCTCGGTCGTCGCGTGTCACGCCGCGTTGCTTTCGCGCGCGTCAGAACGGCCGGTGAAGCTGATCTACGAGCGCCACGAGGACCTGCTCGTGACGCCCAAGCGCCATCCTTCGCGCGTCAGACACCGCACGCTCGTCGCGAGCGATGGAGCGCTGCTCGCCATGGACATCGACGTGCTGCTCGACGGCGGCGCGTACACCACGCTCTCGCCGGTCGTGCTCTCGCGCGGCTGCATCCACGCCGCCGGGCCGTATCGCTGCGCGAACGTGCGCATCCGCGGGCGCGTCGTGGCGACGGATCACGTGCCCTACGGCGCGTTTCGAGGTTTCGGCGCGCCGCAGACGTGCTTCGCGATCGAGCGGCAGATGGATCGCATCGCGCGCGGCTTGCGCGTGCACCCGGCGGCGCTGCGGCGCAAGAACCAACTGCTGCTCGGCGACAGCACGGCCACCGGACAAGTGCTGAAGTCGAGCGTCGGTTCGACGGAGGTGCTCGACGACGCGCTCGCGCGCAGCGGTTTCGAGCGGCACGCATGGTGCGCGAGCGCGCCGGCGTCTGCCGATGCGACGACGAGCAGCGGCAAACGGCGCGGCCTCGGCCTGTCGTTCTTCTTCCACGGCGCGGGCTTCACCGGCTCGGGCGAGGAGATGTTGAAGGGCCGCGTGCGCGTCGCGCTGCTCGACGACGGCCGCGTCGAGGTGCTCGCGGGCTCGACGGAGATCGGCCAGGGCACGAACACGCTCTTCACGGCCATCGCGGCCGAGTCGCTGGGCGCGGAGCTCTCCGACGTCGTGCTCGCCACGCCCGACACCGCGCGCGTTCCGGATTCCGGACCGACGGTCGCGTCGCGCACGTGCATGGTCGTCGGCGGCTGTCTCGCGCAGGCGTGTCGCGAGCTCGCGCAGCGCATTGGCATGCGCGCCGGCGACTCGAGCTCGAACTTCCGCGCGCTCGCGCGGGCGCACGTCGCGCGCGGCGGCGAGCGCAGCGCGAGCGCGACCTACACCTCTCCCGCCGGCTTGCAATGGAGCGACGCGACGTACAGCGGCGACGCGTATCCGGTCTACGGCTGGGCCTGCGACGTCGCCGAGGTCGAGGTCGATCTCGACACGTTCGAGGTCGAGGTGAAGCACTTCTGGACCACGGTCGACGTCGGCAAGGCGTTGCAACCGCGGCTGGTGGAAGGCCAGATCGAGGGCGGCAGCCTGCAAGCGATCGGCTGGGCGCAGCTCGAGGTGATCACGATGAAGGATGGCCGCTGCGAGCAGGATCGAATGGCGACGTGCATCATCCCGACGACGCTCGACACGCCGCCGATCGACGTGAAGCTGGTCGAGATCCCCTATCCGCACGGTCCCTACGGCGCCAAGGGCGTGGGCGAGCTGCCGATGGATGGCGGAGCTCCCGCCGTCGTGTCGGCGATCGAGGACGCGCTCGGCGTGCATCTCACGCACCTATCCTCGAAGCCTGGCTGGAAGCACGGCGAGGTGACGCGTGAGCTCGCAACGCTCGCAGCACGAGTCCGGAGCGACGATCGACTTGCGCTTCACGGTGAACGGTGTCGAGCGCCGCGTCGAGACTCCTCCGCTGCGGCGCCTGCTCGACGTGCTGCGCGACGATCTGCGCCTCACCGGCTCGAAGGAAGGCTGCGGCGAAGGCGAATGCGGCGCGTGCACCGTGCTGCTCGACGGCGAAGCCGTGCTGTCCTGTCTCGTGCCGTGCTGCCAGGCACGAGAGAGCGCGGTGCTCACCGTCGAGGGACCCGGGCTCGAGACGATCCGCGAAGCGTTCCTCGCCGAAGGCGGAGCGCAGTGCGGCATCTGCACGCCGGGCATGATCACGATGACGCGTGCGTGGATCGACGAGTGTCGCCGCGAGCGACGCGAGCCGACGATCGAGGGCGCGCGCGCGGCGCTCGCCGGCAATCTCTGCCGCTGCACGGGCTACGGCAAGATCCTCGCCGCAGCCGTGCGCGCGGCGCGCGCGAACCCGGAGACGCGCTCCCCGTGAAGGTCGTCTGCGCGCGAACCCTCGACGAAGCGCTGGACGCGCTGCAAGGCGCCGACGCGACGACGCGCATCCTCGCCGGCGGCACCGACCTGATGGTCGAGCTCGAGAACGGCCGCGCGCAGCCCGCGCGAGTGGTCGACGTCTGGCGCGTGGCGGCGCTGCGCTACGAGCGCGAGGAGCACGGCGGCTTGCGCCTGGGCGCGCTCACGACCTGCAGCGATCTCGTGCATTCGCCGCGCGTCGCCGCGCTGGCCGACATCCTCGCCGCGAGCGCGCGCGAGGTCGGCGCGACGCAGATCCAGAACCGCGCGACGCTCGGCGGCAATCTCGGCACGGCGTCGCCGGCGGCGGACTTGAACCCCGTGCTGCTCGCACTCGACGCGCGCGTGCGCCTCGTCTCCAGGCGCGCCGAGCGCGAGCTCGCGCTCGAGGACTTCCTCACCGGCTATCGCACGAGCGCGCGAGCTCACGACGAGCTCATCGAATCGATCTTCGTGCCCGCGCGCGATCCGCGCGAGCGGCGCGCCTTCCGCAAGGTCGGCACGCGCCGCGCGCAGTCGATCGCCAAGCTCGTCGTCGCGCTCGCGGTCGTGCGCGACGGCGAAGGCCGCGGCGCTCGAATCGTCCGCCTGCGCGCCGCCGCGGGCTCGCTCGCCGAGCGCACGCTGCTGCTG
Source organism: Planctomycetota bacterium (assembly GCA_044228975.1). Lineage (GTDB taxonomy): Bacteria > Planctomycetota > UBA1135 > UBA1135 > JADJNY01. Next base: position 8,632 of record JBGATX010000150.1, read on the forward strand.
CCGACGCTCGCGCGCGAGCTCGAAGGCCGCGTTCCCGACGCGCCGGCGATCGAGCGCGCCGTGCGTGCGTGCGCCGCGAACGACGTGCGTCCGCGCGACGACGTGCGCTCGAGCGCGCGCTACCGCCGGACCGTGTTCGAGCGCGTGCTCGTCCGTCTGCTTGACAGCGCGTGAAGCGCTTCACCGCGCTGAACCTCGTCGGGAGGAACCGTGCTCGGCTCGCGCGCATCGCCTCGGCCGTCCAGCGAGTCGCGATCGGCGGCACCCGCGGCACTTCGGGGTCGCGGATGCGCGGATCGTCGGCGCGCGCGTGGCAATGGTGGCAGCGCTCGTCGTCCAGTTCGCCGCGCGTTCGGGGACAGGCACGCCGAACTCGAACGCGAGCGGCACACCGGTGTGGTCGCGGCCCGTCGGTCGCCGCGCGGTCGGGCGATCGTCGCTGGCGCAACCTCCGCGTTCCCGCGCGCGGGTCCTGACCCGACGACGGAGATCCCAGCGGCCGAGCGGCTGACGATGGCGCGGGAGCTCGACCCGTTCGTTCCACCGCGCGAGGAGCTCGCCGTGACTCCGGCGCGACTCGCCGGGGCGCTGCGCGTCCCGTGGTCGAAGCTCTTCGCCCGTCCGTGAGCTAGACTCGCGCTGCGATGAACGCCGGGGACGCGCTGCACGCGCCGAACGCGAGTGTCTTCTGGTCGAGCGCCGATTCCGACGCGGGCTCGAACTGGGCCGACGAAGGCGCGGGACGGCGCTACGGCGGAGCACGCTGGCGCAATCCGCGCGCCGCGTTGCGCGATCCGATGCTCGTCGAGCGCATCCTCGCGCGGCACGCGGTCCGGCCGTCGATGCGGCCGATCCTCGACGCACCCTGCGGCACCGGACGCCTGCGCGGTGTGCTCGAGCGGCGCGGGCTGCGCTACGTCGGCGTCGACGTTTCGCCGGCGGTGCTCCAGGAAGCGAGCGCGGGGACGCCTTCGGGGCTCGTGCGCGGCACCGTCGCGGCGCTGCCGTTCCGCGACGACAGCTTCGACGTCGTCGTGTGCTGCCGCCTGCTGCATCATCTGCACGACGAGGACGAGCTGCAGCGCGCGGTGGGCGAGCTCGTGCGCGTCGCACATCGCCTCGTGATCGCGTCGTTCTGGGATTCGGCGTCGTTGCACGCCTGGCGCCGGCGCGTCGGCCTGCGGCGCGGCGAGAACGCGCGCGGCCGGCACGCGATCAGCAAGCGCGAGCTGCGCGGGCTCTTCGACGGCGCCGGAGCGCAGGTGATCGGCTTCCACCACTCGTTCCGCTTCGTTTCGCAGCAGACCTTCGCGGTGGCGAAGAAGTGCGTGCCCGTGGAGACACCCGAGCGCCACGCGGTCGACCTGCGCACGCGCATCCTCGATCTCACGCTCGATCGCTCGGGCGGATCGCTTGGCCAGGCGCCGATCTGAGCGCGTGCGCGGCGCGCTCGAGTTGCGCGCGCGCGACGAGCTCACGCTGCACGCCTCGATCGAGCTCGTCGAGCGGCTCGCGCTCTCCGGCGGAGACGTCGACGAGCCCTGCTCGTTCGCCGGCGTGGATGCGTGGCTCACGGCCGGCGAACTGCGCGGAGCGGGAGCGTGGCGCTGGGCATTGAGCCGCGGGTTCACGGGCCGCTGCGCGCCGCACACGTGCGAGTACGACAACCTGAGCTGGTTGCGCGAGCGCTTGTTCCTCGCCCCCGAGCCGCTCGCGGCCGCGGTGGTACTGAGCGCGGGCCGGCCGCGGTTCCAGATGCTCGTCACGGCGCGCGTCGACGCTGCGGCGACGCTCGAGGAGCACTGCCCCGGCTGCGATGAGGGGCGGCGGCGCGCACTCGTGCTCGAGCTCGCCGACGTCGTCTCGCGCATGCACGCCCTGCACTTCGTGCACGGCGCACTGGATCCGCGGCGCGTGCTCGTGCGCGCCGAGGAGAGCGGCGGGAACCTCTGGCTGACGGACTGCTGGCGCGGCGGCGAGCGCGTGCAACGGCGCGGAGCAAGCGACGATCTCGCCAGCCTGCTCGTGCGCGCGCCCGAATGGCTCGGCAAGCAGATGCAGCACGAGTTCCTCGAGGCCTACCTCGCGGGTCGCGCGCGCCAGGGCAAACCTGTGCGGCGGCGAGAGAGCTTCCTCGAGCAGATCGCGCGCAAGCGCAGACGCCTCGTCGAGGCCAACCTGCGGCGCGGCGAAACGTCGAGCTCGTCCGCGCGGGTGCTGTTGGATTGGGACGTCGACTGATGCGTGCGCGGGGATCGCGTGGCGAACGCGACGTTTCGCTCGGACGCGGCGACGGAGGGAAGATATGCGCGCTGCGACGGCTCGCTCAGAGCAAGTTCGACCGTCGAGCTTGCGGCTCGAGAATGCGGGAGCGAGGCAAACCGATGAAAGGTGGCCTCGCGTTGCGCAACGGAGAAAGAGGCGAAAAAGAGCGCGGCCGACCGATGAAAGGTGGCCTCGCGCTGCGCAACGGAGGTCGAGGCGAAGAACAGCGCGGCCGACCGATCAAAGGTGGCCTCGCGCTGCGCAACGGAGAAAGAGGCGAAAAGGAGCGCGGCCGACCGATGAAAGGTGGCCTCGCGTTGCGCAACGGAGAAAGAGGCGAAAAGGAGCGAGGCCACCGGGCGTCCGGTGGCCCCGCTGGAGTTCTGCGGAGCGTGAGGAGGGCGAGGGCAAGTTTGGTAGAGAATCCCTCCCCACGTTCCATCAGAAGTTCACGAAGTCGTCGCGCTCACGGTCGACGAGCCACACCAGCTGCAGCGGATCGACCGGAGTGTCGCGGAGTCCGACGGTGCGCTCGCGCGCACTTCGAATCCGCCGAGAGAGTGAATCGGGCGACGGCTCCTCGACGTCGAGCGGCGAGCGGAGCGAACGAGGCTCCGGGCTGAGTTCGCGACGCAGCGACTGAGGGGCAGTGTTCCACCGCGCGCGGATCGCAGGTGATTGCTGATCCATGGGATCCTCACAGCTCGATTCCCTCCGAGCACGAGGGCCGAAGCGGACGCGATCGCAGCGATCAGGGTGCAGGTTCTTCGCGTCGCGCGCTGGCCAACCGTCAAGGAGGTGAGTTCAATCGTATCGCCGTGCGAGCGCGCGAAGTGAAGTTCCGACTTTCGAATCGACGAAGTCCCGGCGCCGGGACTTCGTCGTTCGACGCACGTAGGCCCACGCACGAAGTCGAAGGAGCGCGTGACGTGCTCCGAACTCG
>JBGATX010000150.1:11854-13637 GCA_044228975.1 Planctomycetota bacterium
GTCGAAGGAGCGCGTGACGTGCTCCGAACTCGACCCCTACGCACGAGTCGTGCTCACGGTCGGACCCGGGCCACGTGAATGGCGCGTTCCGCACGGGAAAAGCCGCTCGTTCGGACGGACGGAGCAGGCGCATCCGAGCCGCTCCCTTCCGCTGGCGTGAGCTCCAGGCAACGAGCGTTCGCCGCGGGATCGCTGTGCGTAGCGATCGCCGTCGCCTTCGCGCCGATGGTGAACGCAGGCTTCGTCGACTGGGATGACCGCGAGAACTTCGTCGACAACCGCCACTTGCGGGGCTTCGATTCCGCGAGCCTCGGCTGGATGTTCACGAGCTTCCATCTCGGGCATTACCAGCCCTTCGCATGGCTGACCCTGGCGGCCGACCATTCCCTCTGGGGGCTCGATGCGCGCGGGTACCACGTCACGAACGTCGTCATCCATGCCCTCACGACGCTCGCGCTGCTCGCGTTCGCGCGCCGCTTCCTCGACGCCTGGCATCGAGACTGGAGCGCGCGGCGCCGCGCCTGGGCCGCGACCTTGGCGGCGGCACTGTTCGCGCTCCATCCGCTGCGTTGCGAATCGGTGTGCTGGATCACCGAGCGCCGAGACGTGCTCTCCGGCCTGTTCTTCGTACTCGCCCTTCACAGCTGGCTCGCCTGGCTCGAGCAGCGAAGGAAGAGCGCGTACGCGGCAACCCTCGGATTGCAGCTCGCTTCGCTGCTCTCGAAGGCCTGGGCGCTCGTGCTGCCGGCCCTGTTGTGGATCCTCTGGCGCGCGCTCGCCGGCCGTGACGGCAGGCTGCGCGAGCGGAGCGTCGGCGCGCGGGAGCTCGCCCCGTTCGCGAGCCTCTCGGCAGTGTTCGCGATCGTGACCCTGGTCGCCCAGACGCACGGCACGGATGCGCGCGCGACGCTCGGCGAACACGGACTCGACGCGCGCGCGGTGCAGCTCTGCTTCGCGGCGCTGTTCTACGCCACGCGCACGCTCGTGCCCCTCGATCTGAGCCCGCACTACGAGCTGCCGCCGCGAGCGGAGCTCTTCACCTTTCCGTATCTCGGACCCGCGCTGCTCGCTGCGGCAGGGATCGTGGCTCTCGTCGCGCTGCGCGCACGCGCACCGGCGGTGTGGTGGAGCGTGCTCGCCTACCTCGCCATCCTCGCGCCGGTCAGCGGGATCGCGCAGGCCGGCCCTCAGCTCGTCGCGGATCGCTACTCCTATCTCGCTTGCATTCCCCTCGCCCTGGGCGGTGCCGCGCTGCTCTGCTCGCCGCGGCTTCCGAGCTGGATCTCCGCCGCGATCGCGGGCGTCACGGTCGTCGCGCTGATCGCGGCGACGCGCGCGCAGTGCGCGGTGTGGCAGGACTCCGACGCCCTGTGGGCGCGCGCGATCGCGCACGATCCGCGCAGCGCGGTCGCGCTCGACCACGTCGCGCAGGCGCACGTGCGGCGCATCGAAAGTCGGCCGTCGCCCGAGGGGAAGCGCGCCGAGCTCGAGACCGCGGCGCGCCTCTACGCGCGAGCTCTCGAACGCAGCCGCAATCCGTTGCACTTGATGAACCTCGGCGGCGTCGAACGCCTGTGGGCCGAGCTCGAGCCGGCGCGGCGCGACGAGCACCTGCGCGAAGCCTTGCGGCGCGTCGAAGAGGCTCTCGCGAGCGCCGCTCCACCTCCGGCCTGGCGGCGCACGCACGCGGCCCTGCTCGCCGACGTCGGTCGGTCGGCGGAAGCCGAGACCGAGCTCGAAGCCGTCGTGCGCGCGCTCCCCGACGATGTCGCGGCGCGCTTCG
>JBGATX010000151.1:0-14471 GCA_044228975.1 Planctomycetota bacterium
CTAACGTACCCGCGGCGGGCTAGCATGTGGGACTGCATGTCTCCCATCGACGAGCCCGCGCTCGCCGCGCCCGGTCGCGCGGCGAACTCCGACATCCCCGATCCCGGCCCGGCGCCCGCGCTCCTGCTGCGCTACGGCGAGCTGACGCTCAAGGGCAACAACCGCGACCAGTTCATCTCGCGCCTCAAGCGCAACATCTCCAAGCAGACCGCGCCGATCGCGCGCGTGAAGATCGAGCGGCTCTACAACCGCATGCTCGTCGTGCCGGAGAAGCGGCCGCTCGAGATCGCGCGCAAGCTCCAGGAGATCTTCGGCATCAAGTCGATCTCGCCGGTGTGGCGCGCGCCGACGCAGCCCGAGCCGGTGGCGGAGCTCGCGCTCGCGGTCATGCGCGACGCGCTCGGCGCGTCGAGCGATCGCGCCGCGACCTTCCGTGTCGAGACCACGCGCGCCGACAAACGCTTCCCGATCATCTCGACCGAATTCGACCGGCTCGTCGGAGCGCGCGTGCTCGCCGCGTTCCCCGCGCTCAAGGTGCGCCTCGAGGAGCCCGACATCACGCTCGGCATCGACGTGCGCGCCGAAGGCACCTACCTGTTCGCGCGCCGCATGCCGGGGCTCGCGGGCTTGCCCGTCGGCTCGAGCGGACGCGGGCTGTGCCTGCTCTCGGGGGGCATCGACTCGCCCGTCGCGGCGTGGATGATGATGAAGCGCGGCATGTGGATGTCGTGCGTGACCTTCCACTCGCATCCCTACATCGGGGATGCGTCGAAGGAGAAGGTGCTGGCGCTCGCGCGCGTGCTCTCGCGCTACCAGCCGGCGACGCGCGTCTACGTCGCGCCCTTCACCGCCGTGCAGGAGTCGATCCGCGATCGCGCGCCCGAGTCGTACCGCACCGTGCTCTACCGGCGCATGATGCAGCGCATCGCGTCGCGCATCGCGCGCGATCAACAGCTCTCGGCGCTCGTCACGGGCGAGAGCCTCGGCCAGGTCGCGAGCCAGACCATCGAGAACATGACCTGCATCGGCGCGGCGAGCGATCTGCCCGTGCTGCGACCGCTGGTCGGCTTCGACAAGGACGACACGATCGCGCTCGCGCGCCGCATCGGCACGTTCGAGATCTCGAATCGCCAGGAGCCGGACTGCTGCACGGTCTTCATGCCCGGCCATCCCGTCATCCACGGCGATCAGGCGAGCTGCGAGTTCATCGAGCGCGAGCTCGACGTCGAGAACCTCGTCGCGGCCGCGGTCGCAGGCGTCGAGATCTTCGACCTGGAATGCGAAGCGTGAGCGCGATGCGCGCGGCCGCTACCTTCTTGCCTCGGTGAGTCCCCCGCTGAAGCGATGAATCCCCTTCTGACTCGATGAATCGAGGTATCGCGCTGTTCGTGGCCCTGGCCGTGCTGATCGCGCACGTCCTCGCCATCTTCAACGACGGCACGGGCGGCGTGGCGCTGCCCTACGACCAGTCGTACGTCGCGTATCGCCTGGCCCACAACCTCGTCTTCGAGGGCCAGCTGCAGTGGAACCCGGGGATGGAGGCCTTCGAGAGCCACTCCTCGGTCGTGTGGGTGACCGTGTGCGCGATCGGCGAGCGCTTGAACGCCTCGGTGCGCTGGCTCTCGATCAACTTCTACTGCCAGAGCGTCGGACTGGGAGCGATGCTCGCGACCGTGCTGTTGCTCGCGCAGCTCGGGATGGAGCGCGCGGCGAGCCTGATCGCGCCCCTGATCCTCGTGTGCAGCGGTTGCGCGGCCGCGGCCGCCGTGAACGGGCTCGATACGGCACTGTTCACGCTCTTCGTCGTGGCGCTCCTGCTCGCCTTCGAGCGTGGACGCAACGGCTTCGTCTTCGTCTTCAGCGCGCTGGTCGTGCTGACGCGGCCCGAAGGTGTCGTGTTCGTCGTCGCGCTGTGCCTGTGCTGGCCGCTGGCGCGCGCGCAGACGGTGCGCGGGAGCGAGCGCACGCGACGCCTGTGGCCGTTGATCGGCGGATTGCTGACCTTCGCGGGCGCGTGCCTCGTGCGCCGCAACGTCTCGGGCTTCGTGCTGCCGCCGGTGTTCGACGCGGTGCTGCATCCGGCGCCGGGACAGCAGCGCGAGGGGCTCCTGTACGTCGCGGACTTCGTGCGCACGTGTCCGATCGTGCTGCTCGCGGCGCTCCCGATCGGCCTCGCGCTGCTGCGCCGGCTGTCCGGCGTCGGCGTGCGCGCGCTCATCCTCGCGGCGGCGTGGCTGCTGTGGGTCGCGGCGCAAGGCCGCGCGCCGCTGCCCTTCGTCGAACTGTGCGTGCCCGCGCTGCCGCTGCTCGGCGTCGCGATCCAGGAAGCGCTCGTGCCCGCGCTCGACGCGTCATCGATGCTCTGGCGGCGCCTGGGACTCTTCGGGTTGACCATCGGCCTGGTGGCGAGCGCGATCCCGAGCAGCGAGCCCACCGATGTCGGCCCGTTCGCGCTCGCGCGCTGGCAACGCGCGTGGCTCGCGCCGCGCGCGTCGGCCCGCTTCGGATACACCGAGACGCTCGGTCGCGAAGGCCTGGAAGAAGAACTGGAGCGCACGCGCCTCCTGCGCGGCCTCGGACTCTTCTTGCGCGATCGTGTCGATCCGGGATCGAGCGTGCTGACGCCCTGGCCCGGCGCGACGGCGTACCTCTCGCGCATGGCGCTCGTCGACCTCGGAGCGCGCGCGAGTCCGATCCCGGGCTCGACACGCCCGCAACCGTGGTCGCGACGCTCGCGCACGGATGTCGTCGCCGCGCTGCGCGCCGATCCGCCGTTCGATTTCGTCGTGCCGCTGCTCACGCCGCGCGACGAGCTCCCCTCGCCGGCCGAGATCGCGCGCATCTGGCGCGACGAGCTCGATTCGCGCGCGCGCGAACCCGATCGCCTCGCGGCCATCGAAGCGGCGTTCGCCGACTACGAGCTCGTCACGGTCCCCCTGCGGCGCGACGTGCGCTCGTTCCAGCCGGGACAGGCGCTGCGCTTCGCGCTCCTGCGCCGCAAGGGACTCGGGCTCGCGCCGCAGGTCGAGGTGTTCCTCGATCACGAGCAGTTCGTCGTGCAGATCCGCCACCGCGCGCACGAGCAGATCGCCGACCTGCGCGTCGAGATCGTGGATGCCGCGGGAACGACGCGCTGGATGCGGCCGACGGGGGAGCTCGTCGACGACCGGGCCGTGAACGCTCGCACCGGTCTCCTGCTCTACGACACGGGCACGCGGGCGCTCGAGGCCGTGCGCGCGCCGCTGCCGCAAGGCGCGCTCGCGGTGCGCGCGTACCTCGTCAACCCCGGCGCGCAAGTCGAGCAACCGTACGCACACGCCAGCGCGACGGCGGAGTGGCATCCGTGAGTCACCTCGCCGCGCGCCGCGCGTGAAGAGCAGAGCGCGGACGGAGTTGCCTCCGTCCGCGCCAGCTTCCACTCTCCTTCGCTCGAAGTTCGCGGCTAGCGGCCGAGCGCCCTGAGGAAGGAGTCCATCTGCGACGGCATGGACGTCGTCGCGTTGTCGATCGTCGCCAGGAACGCCTTCAGATCGGAGAGCTCCTGCGCGGTGAGCACCTGATCGATCGGCGTCGCGCCGAGGCGGTGGCGGCTGAAGACCTGGTCGAGCGTCGCCGCCGAGCCGTCGTGCAGGTACGGAGCGTGATACGCGACGCCCAGGAGCGAAGGCACGTTGTAGCCCAGCGCGCCGAGCGCGACGTTGCCTTGCGCCGCGGCCTGGCCGCGGATCTCGAGCGGATTGGCGACGTTGAACGTGCCCACGTTCTCGAGCAGCGGGATCGAGTCGGCGCCCTCGGTGAACGCGACGATCTGCGGACCGGCGTTCGTCACGCCCGCGTCGAGCGGCGTGCCGCCGGCGTTCGGGTCGGAGTTGAACGTCGGGTTGTTGTCGTAGACGACCTGGCTCTTCGACCACTTCACGCCGCCGTGGCAGCTCGCGCAGTTCGCGGCGAAGAGCGCTTCGCCGTTGAGCGCGGCGTTGACGTTCGTCGCCGCGGGCAGGATCGGCGCGCGCACGGTCTGGACCCAGAGCGTCATCGCGTCGAGCGCCTCGCTCGCGCCCTCGGTCACGCCGTGCTGGAAGATCGTCGCCGGCGGAGGATTGCCCGCGAAGCCGATGCCGCCCTGCACACCGCGCGAGTTGTTGTTGAAGTCGGTCACGCTGCCCATGACGCCCGACCAGTTCGAGATGCGCTGGTCGAGGCCGCTCGACTTCGAAAAGAACGCGTCGAGCGGCAGCGTCTGACGCGGGCCCGTGCCGAAGATCCAGGTCACCTGGTCCGAGAGGCCATCGGGGTGGCACGAAGCGCAGCTCGACCAGCCGTTGTCCGAGGCCTGTCCGCGGAACTGGATCGGATCGATCGTGCGGATGTCGCGCGCGAAGTTGCCGCCGGCGGGCATGCCGAGCGCGGTGTCGAAGGCGAGCTTGCCGAGCAGCACGCCGTGCGCGAACGATCCCGGCACGGGCGGCGTGCACGAGTCGACCTCGCGCTCGATCGTCGTGTGCGCGAGCAGGTCGAGCGCGCTGATCGAGGAGTCGACCTCGTTGTTCGTGTACGCGCGCTTGCCATCCGAGCTGACGACGATGCCCGTCGGGATGTTGCCCGTCGCGTAGCGCACGACGTTGGGCGCGCCGAGGGCGATCGCTCCGTTGGCGTCGAGGCCGGCCTCGATCACGCAGTTGCCGCCGCGGCTGACGAAGTAGTAGCGCTGTCCGCTGCGGTTGGCGTCGAGCGCGACGATGTCGTTGGCGAAGAGGCGCTGGAACGAGCCCGAGGGCTGCACCGGCGACGCTTCGAGCTTGATCTGCGCGTTCAGGTTGACGGTCTTGTCGTCCAGCGCCGCGAGTCCCGCGACGTCGACGACGTGCACGAGCGCCTGCACGTTCACGTTGAAGCGCACGGGCGGCTCGGGGCTCGCCGCGATGCTCGGCACGTAGGCGAAGCCGTTGCGGATCACGATGGACTGCAGCTGGTTGGGGAAGGCTCCCTGCGGATCGGCCGCGATCACCGGCGCGTTCGCATCGATCGCGGTAACGTCCGGGCAGTACACCTGGCTGTGCACGTTGGCGTTGAACGCCGCGCAGAACGGAGCGCGATTGGCCGTGAAGCCCGCGTCCGCGATCGGCGCGAGCGCGATCTTCTCCGCGATCGCTCCCGTGCCGGCGTTCGACGGGAAGGACCACACGACGCCCTGCTTGCCCTCGTCGAAGGTCTGGCCGGGCCCGCCCTGGATCTCGTCGGCATAGAACTGCGTCACGAGCACGGTCTCGTCGCTCTCGTCGGCGTCGCCGTCGTTCGTGACCGCGATCGCCGAGGGGTTGCCGTCGAGATCGATCGTGCTCGTCACGTCGAACGTCGTCGTGTCGATGACCCAGACGCTCTTCTGCGTGTGGTTGGCGACGTAGAGCCGCGTGCCGCGCGGCGAGAGCGCGAGCGCGCGCGGCTCGGTGCCGACGGTCAGGCGCTTGGTGACGCTGTAGGCGTGCGCGCCGGCGAGGTCGACGGCGACGACGTCTCCGCTGACCGTGTTCGCGACGTAGGCGCGCGAGTCATCGGGTGCGACGACGACCGCGCGCGGCTCCTCGCCGACGACGACCTCGGCCAGCTTCGCGAACGCGTCCACGCCGTGCGCGTCGCGCACCGAGAGCACGCTGAGCGTGCCCGCGTCGCGGTTCACGACCAGCGCGCGCTTGTCGTCTCGCGTGAGAGCGATGTTCGACGAGCGCGAGGGGATGTTGGAAACGGCGGCGGCGCCATTGGAGGAGCCGCCGCCCCCGCCCGAGCAGCTGACGCTGGTGAACAGGGTGATGAGAGCTCCGATACGGAGACTCGAGCGGTGGACGAGGTGCGTGTGGGAATGGTGCATGGTCGGAAGTGGACAGCGTTGGAAGCGGTAGGCGGAGGAGCCGCGCGAGCTATGAGCTCGCCACGGCTCCTCCGTTCGGAGTGGGACAAGAGCCGGAGTCCCTTCTTCTCGCGGCGCAGTCTCGACCGAGGTGCGCGACGGCTCCTGAGCGAGTGGTGAGAAAGCGGTTAGAATCCCGGTTCCGCGGGGAGCGCGGGGAGCTCGCGCGTGCCCTCCAAACCCGTCCTCGCCGCAGCCTCGCAGGCGCCCGACCCCGCGCTCGACACGGTCAATGAATGCCTGTGGCGCGGCGACGAGCGCATCGCGCTCACGCCGCGCGCCTACGCGCTGCTCGCGTACCTCGCCGAGCGCCCCGGCCGTCTGGTGACGAAGGACGAGCTGCTCGATGCGGTCTGGGCCGGCACGATCGTGACCGACGGCGTGCTCAAGGTCTGCGTGCGCGAGCTGCGCATCGCCTTGCGCGACGATGCGCGCGCGCCGCGCTGGATCGAGACGCACCATCGCCGCGGCTACGCGCTCGTGCGCGCGCTCGCGCGGCGCGAGGCGGCGTCGCTGGAGCAACCGATCGCCAGCACGAGCGCTCCCGCGCCGCAGGGTCACTGGGTCGGGCGCGAGGCGGAGCTCGCCGACCTGCGTCGCGCCCTCGATCGCGCGCTCGCGGGCGAGCGCGTGACGACCTTCGTGCTCGGCGCGGCCGGCATCGGCAAGACGATGCTCGTCGAGACCTTCCTGCGCGAGGTCGAGACCCGCGGACGCGCGCTCGTCGCGCGCGGTCAGTGTCTGGAATCCTTCGGCGCGGGCGAGGCGTACCTGCCCGTGCTCGATGCGCTCGGACGCCTCGGCCGAGGCGAGCAGCGCGAGCGCATCACGGGCTGGCTCGCGCGCTGGGCACCGACGTGGCTCGTGCAGCTGCCGGCGCTCTCGGCGGCGCACGAGCGCGAGACGCTGGCGCGAGAGGTGCTCGGCGCGACGCGCGAGCGCATGCTGCGCGAGATGGCGGAGGCGCTCGAGGCGCTCACGCAGGACCGCGCGCTCGTGCTGCTGCTCGAGGACATGCACTGGAGCGACGCCTCGACGGTCTAGCTCGTCGCGTCGCTCGCGCGCCGGCGCGAGCGCGCGCGGCTGCTCGTGCTCGTGACGTATCGCCCGGTCGACGTGCTCGCCACGCAGCATCCGTTGAAGGCGCTCAAGCTCGATCTCTCGTCGCGCAAGCTCGCCAGCGAGATCGTGCTCGACGATTTCGGCGTCGAAACGGTGCGCCAGTACCTCGCGGCGCGCTGTCCCGGCCACGCGCTGCCCGAGAGCGCCGCCGCGCGCATCCACGCGCGCACGCAGGGACATCCACTGTTCCTCGTGCACGTCGTCGACTGGCTCGTCGATCAGGGCGTGTTCGCGCCGAGCGCTGGCGCGAAGGGGACAAGCGGCGCGCATGGCGCTCGCCGGGGATCTCGACGCGCTCGAGCGCGACGTTCCGCGCGGCATCCGCGAGATCCTCGAGCTGCAGCTCTCGCGCCTCGACGAGACACAACGCCGCACGCTCGAGGCCGCCGCGGTCGCGGGCGTCGAGTTCCCGTGCGCCGCCGTCGCCGCGGGTCTGGAGTGCGACACGGTCGAGGTCGAGGAGCGCTGCGACGAGCTCGCGCGCCGCGCGCAGGTCCTGCACGCGACCGGCGCGAGCCACTTCGCCGACGGCAGCGTCTCCGCGCGCTTCGCCTTTCAACACGCTTTGCAAGCGAGCGTCGTGTACGAGCGCATCTCCCCCGCGCGGCGCCTGCGCCTGCACCAGCGCATCGGCCGGCGCGGCGAGGCCCTCTACGGCTCGGGCGCGATGCAGATCTCCGCCGAGCTCGCCAACCACTTCGAGCACGGCCGCGATTTCGAGCGCGCGCTGCGCTACCGGATCCTCGCTGCCGAGAACGATTCGCGCCGCAATGCCAACCGCGAGGCCACGGCACAGCTCGAGCACGCGCTCGCGCTCGCGCCCAAGCTCGCGCCAGAGCTGCGCGGCGACGCGACGATCCAGGCGCTCGAAGCGCTGGGCCTCGCGCGGCGCGCGATGGGCGACATGGAAGGCTCGGCGGCGGCGTTCGACGCGCTCGTCGACACGGCGCGCGAGCTCGGGAAGGTCGAAGCGCGCGTGCACGGACTGCTCTACCTCGCGAGCGCGCTCTACTGGATCGATCGCGAGCGCTGCCTGGTCACGGTCGACCGCGCGCTCGAGGCGGCCGGGCAGCTCGAGGACGCGGGGCTGCGAGCTCGCGCGCGCGGCTACTGCGCGCACTGGAACTCCAACCTGCGCGGTTTCGAGCTGCAGCACGTGCGCGCCAGCGAGGAAGCGGTCGACGCGGCGCGCAAGAGCGGCGATCCGAAGGTGATCGCGCTGCACGTCGTGCGCCTGGCGTACGCGCGCTTCCTGCAGTCGCGTTATGCCGAGGCGACGGCCCTGTGCGACGAGGGCCGCGCGGTCGCGCTGGCCGCGGGCGATGCCTACGAGTGGCTGCTGGCGCTCTTCTTCCGCGCCTGGGCGACGCTGCATTCGGGCGCGTGGAGCGAGTGCGCGGCCACGCTCGACGAGGGGCTGGCGATGGCGGAGAAGAACGAGCATCGCTCGTGGGCCATGCTGCTGCGTATCGTGCGCGCGCAGCTCGCCGCGGCGAGCTTCGACTTCGACGCGGCGCGGCGCGCATGCGAAGCGGTGCCCGCGCAGGCCGGATCGCAGACGGAGGGCACGGACAGGTCGGGTTCCACGGTTCGATCGTGCTCGCGCAGGCGCAGCTGGGCGACGGACGCGCGCGAGGCACGCGCGGCGCTGGCGCAGGTCGATGCTCGCCTCTCCGCGCGCGGCAGCCTGATGGACTGGATGCTGCACCTGCCGCTCGAGGCCGCGCACGCCGAGTGCGCGCTGGCGTTCGACGAGCTCGAGCTCGCCGCTCAACACGCGCTGCGCCTGGCGACGCGCGCCGCGCAGAGCGGCGAACGCACCTACCTCGCGCTCGCGCACGAGCTGCACGCGCGCGTCGCGCACGCGCGAGGCGCGCCCCAGGAGGTGCACGAGCACCTCGAGCTCGCGTGCGCGATCCTCGAAACCGAACGCCTGCCGCTCGCCGCGCTGCGCGTGCTGCGCAGCTGCGTGGAGCTCGACCATCAGGCCGCGCACCGCGGGAGCGAGCTCGCGACGCTGGTCGCGGGCTCGCGCGCGAGCTGCCGGACCGGCCCGGCGCGCGCGCGCTTCGAAGAGCACGCCGCCGGTCGATCCGGCGCCGCGTTCGCGGCCGGCGCGCAAGCGCTGAAGCACCGCGCGCGCGTCCGCGCGCTCTCGGCGCGGGCCGGGACCGCAAAGCAAGCAGACGGGCGAAGAGGACCTGCGCGAAGGCGCGCCAGAGCGCGCGACGATGCCTGCGGCGCGCGGCGCCGGCGCTGCGGCCGCGGGAGCGACTACCCTCGAGAATCGCCGCGCGGCGCGACGATTGTCGCAGGCCGCAGCTCAGTGGATGCCGAAGCGCTTGAGCTTGCGGTACAGCGTGCTCTTGCCGACCTTCAAGAGGCGCGCGGCCGCGAGCTTGTCGCCGCCGACCTGATCGAGCGCGCGCAGCAGCGCCTTCTTCTCGTAGAGATCGAGGCTCACCGGGTCGCTGTCGACGATATCCCACGGCCGCGGCTCGGCGCCGCCGGCGTGTCCCGCCGCGTGCGGATGCGAAGGCATGGGCGCGTGTCCGACGACGTGCGTGCCGCCGATCTGCGCGCCCGAGGGACGCTTGACGGGGATCAGATCGCGCTGCGGCAGGTCGGAATAGCGCTCGCGCAGCGCACGCGGCAGGTCCTCGACGCGGATCACGCCGTCGCGCGCTCGAGTGCAGCTCTGCTCGATCACGTCCTCGAGCTCGGCCACGTTGCCGGGCCAGTCGTGCTGGTGCAGGACCGCCAGCGCCTCGTCGGCGATGTCGCGCACGTTGCGCGCGGCGCCGAAGCGCTCGACCGCCGCGAGCGCGAGCAGCACGACGTCGTCGTGGCACTCGGCGAGCGTCGGGACCTGGATCACCGTCTCGTTCAGGCGCTGCAGCAGCGCGCGGGAGAGCTGGCCTTGCGCGACCAGCGCGTCGGTCGGCTTGCCGGTCGACGCGACGATGCGCACGTCGATGCGCTCCACCTTGCGCGAGCCGTTGCGCACGACCGTGCCGTCGTCGAAGAAGCGCACGAGGCGCTCCTGCGTCTCGAGCGGCAACGATCCGATCTCCTCGAGGAAGAGCGTGCCGTCCTGCGCGAGCTGGAACAGGCCGACGCGGTCGGAGAGCGCGCCGGGGAACGCTCCCTTGACGTAGCCGAAGAGCTCGAGATCGAGATCGGCGGGGCTGATCGCGCTGCAGCGCAGGTGCAGGAACGCACCCGTCGACGAGCCGCCGAAATGCAACGTGCGCGCGATGCGCTCCTTGCCCGTGCCTTCCGCGCCGACGAGCAGCACGTGACCACTCGTGCTCATCGAGGCCGTGACGGCTTCGCGCACGGCGCGCATCGGACCCGACTCGCCGAGGATGCGCTCGGGCCGGTAGACCTCGCGCGCGGCGTCGAGCAGAGCGCTCAGCTCCTGGCGCGGGATGCCCCGTTCGGGCAGGCGCAGGAGGTCGGCGGCGAGCCGGCGCTTCGCAGCGTCATAGAGGAGCACGATGCGCAAGCCGTGATCGTGTTCGCCCGCCATCACGACGAACGGCATCACGGCCGCGGTGAGCGAGCGGGCGGCGCGCCCGCGGCGCAGGTTCGCGTCGAAACGGAAACCTTCGCGTGCTTCGATGCGCGCGTCGCGCACGAAGGCTTCGAGCCCGCTGGCGGGCACGAGGCTGCCCAGGTGCCGGCCTTCCAGGCGCGCGCCGAGCAGGTCGCAGGCTCCTCGATCGGCGTGACGCACTGTGCCCTCGCCATCGACGAGCAACACGCCGTCGGGGCGGCCGGAGGCGAGCTCGCGCAGCACGTTCTGGTGCTCGGCGGAGTCGCGCGTCCCGTTCTCGCTCTCGCGCGGCCGGTCGCCGCCGCGTCGCGCGAGCTCCTGGAGCCCGTGGATCTGCTCGGCGAAATCGTGCAGCTGACGGCGGGCGCGCAGCAGGATCCTCACGACATGGTCGAGGCCGTTGAGCTCCTGTCCGAAGACGTAGGAGTCGGCGCCGGCTTCGTAGCCGCGGTCGACGTGGTCGCCGGCGCTCATCTGCGTGTGGAAGAGGATCACCGGCGTCGCATTCGTCTCCGGGATGCTCTTGAGCCTGCGGCAGACTTCGTAGCCGTCGATTCCCGAGCCGAGATCGGCAGCGACGAGGATCACGTCGAAGCCTCCGCCGCGGGCCTCGACCAGGCCCTTCGCCCCGCTGTCGGCGCCTGCGACTTCGTAGCCGCGCTCGCTGAGCCTGTTCTTCAGGATCAGGCGGTGCCCGGAGTCATCATCGACGACGAGGATGCGGATCATGCGATCTCCCTCTCTTGGAGCCCGCGTCGCCGGGATGACGGTGCAGCGTCTCGACGAAGCGGCCGTCGAACGTGCGCCGGCGCACCCCCCGGCGGCTGGCGGCGAGTCTGAAAGTACAGGTCGGTGGCGAGCGTGGAAAGAGTGACTTTCCCGAGCGTGGAACGTTGTCGCGCTCGTGCGGTTCAATTCCGCGACGAAGTTCGGAACCTCGCACAGCCCGCGGGTTCTCGCGCGCCGCTTCTGAGACGGAAGCGACCCTATGTTGCGACATAGTCACCTCCGAGCGAGCGAGCGATTGCTAGGCGGGTAGGCGATGAGGGATTCGAACCCCCGACTTCCTCCGTGTAAGGGAGGCACTCTAACCGCTGAGTTAATCGCCCCGCTGTCGTCGTCGAGCTCTCACGGTATCCTGCTCTGTTCCTCGGCTCCACCCGCGTTCGTCTCGGACGCGGGCCGCGGGAG
This sequence comes from Planctomycetota bacterium, assembly GCA_044228975.1. Classification (GTDB taxonomy): domain Bacteria; phylum Planctomycetota; class UBA1135; order UBA1135; genus JADJNY01. The sequence goes on from JBGATX010000151.1 coordinate 11,778, forward strand.
TCGCTCACGCCAAGAAGTCGCAACCGCGCTGGTCCGGGATGGGCCCGCCCGGCCCCCCCACCCAGAACAAGCGGATCCCCCTCATGCGCATCGCAGTCGTCGGCACGGGCTACGTCGGCCTGGTCGCGGGCACGTGCTTCGCCGAAAGCGGCAACAGCGTCGTCTGCATCGACATCGACCAGGAGAAGATCGACGGCCTCAAGCGCGGCGTCGTGCCGATCTACGAGCCGGGGCTGGAGGAGCTGCTCAAGCGCAACGCCCACGACGGCCGCCTGTCGTTCACGACGAGCTACGCCGAGGGCATTCCGCGCGCCCAGGTCGTGTTCATCGCCGTCGGCACGCCGCCGGGCGAAGACGGTTCGGCGGATCTGCGTTACGTCCTGGACGCGGCGCGCTCGATCGCGCGCTCGATGACCGGCTACACGGTGATCGTCGACAAGTCGACGGTGCCGGTCGGAACCGCACGCAAGGTCAAGGAGGCCATGCGCGGCCACACGCAGCACGAGTTCGACGTCGTGTCGAACCCCGAGTTCCTGAAGGAGGGCGCGGCGATCGACGACTTCCTCAAGCCCGATCGCGTGGTCATCGGGTCCGACAACAAGCGCGCCGCGGACGTCATGGAGGAGCTCTACGCCCCGTTCGTGCGCACCGGCAATCCGATCCTGCACATGGACGTCGCGTCGGCGGAGCTCACGAAGTACGCGGCCAACGCGATGCTCGCCACGCGCATCTCGTTCATGAACGAGATCGCCAACATCTGCAGCCGTGTCGGCGCGAACGTCGAGATGGTGCGCAAGGGCATCGGCTCCGATGACCGCATCGGACCGCGCTTCCTCTTCGCGGGCTGCGGCTACGGAGGCTCGTGCTTCCCGAAGGACGTGCAGGCGATCGTGAAGACCGCGCAGGAGCACGGCTATCCCTTCCGCATCCTGCAGGCCGTCGAGGACGTCAACGAGAGTCAGAAGCGCGTGCTCGTCGAGATGGTGCAGAAGCACTACGGCAAGAACCTGAAAGGCAAGCACTTCGCGATCTGGGGTCTCTCGTTCAAGCCCAACACCGACGACATGCGCGAGGCGCCGGCGCTCGAGATCGTCGACGGGCTCCTCGAAGCCGGCGCGACGGTCAAGGCCTTCGATCCCGTGGCCATGGAAGAGGCGAAGAAGCGCCACTTCGGCGACCGTATCAGCTACGCCGAGGTCCCGATGGGCGCGCTCGAGGGCGCCGACGGCCTGGTGATCGTCACCGAGTGGAACGAGTTCCGCCGCCCCGACTTCGAAGCGGTCAAAGCCGCGCTGCGCCAACCCGTGATCTTCGACGGGCGCAACATCTACCCGCGCTCGACCTTGGAGAAGCTCGGCTTCACCTACTACGGCATCGGCTGCTGAGCCCGAGCACGCCGCTGCACCCGCAAACGCCGCTGCACAAGCCCAGCGTTCGACGCGCTCGCGCGGCGAAAGACGCCAGAGACGCCAAGGGAAGCCAAAGGAAGCCGCGATCCAACGCGGAACCACCTGAAACGCGCCGCGCCGCCTCCCGCCACCGTTCCGCCCCGCAATCGATCAGCTCCGCCACCCGGTCGCGCCCGAGCGCGCGACGTGCGCCCCGGTGCGCACGAGGGAGTCGCCCTCTCTCCGTCCTCCCTCTCCTTCCCCCTCCATTCCAGCACCTCGCGCACTGCGCGTCCGCGGCGTCCTGCCTCCCCTCCCCCGACTCCAATCGGCGAGGAGGTTGCCGTGTACCGCACTCCGTTTCCGCCTCCGGCCCAGCACCCCGCGCAGCGTGGTCGCCGGTTGAGCAGCGCGCGCGCAGCGCCTGCTGCGACCCGGCGACCACGCGCTGTGCGGGGTCCGCGATGCGAAGCACGCGCGTGTGGCGCGTTGCTCTCGATCTCGCCGCGCCCTCAGCATCCGCCTCGCGCTCTCGCTGTCCTCAATTTCATCGCGCACGACCGAACGACCCTTCCGTCGAAGCGCATGCGAAGAACGAATCGCCCGTTCAACGACAGAGCGATCCGTCCTTCCAGAGGAAGAACGAATCGCTCGATGATGTCGTGAAGTTCGGTCAGCAACCCAGCGGCGCCGCGCCCTGCCACCGTATGGCGGCAACACCCAGGCGTGACACGCGGATGGCTTCCGACGTGGTTGTCATAACCGACGCGTGGTCACCGATGGAAGAGGGTGACACCGTCGATTCGACTTTTTCTTCGTCGCGTCGAGCGCTTCGACTTGATGGTCACGCGCCCGACTTCTCTTCTTTCTTGCGCTCCTTCGCACGCTCGCGATCCGCGACGGCGCGCTGCAACTCGTCGTGCGCACGCATGCCGGCGAGCGCACCGCGCACGCGATCACCGAGCTTCGTCTCCTCCGCCGCGACCGCCGCGAGCGCCTCGCGGCAGCGCTCGAGGATGCCCGCAGCCGCTTCGAGATCGCCCTGCGCGACGGCGGCGGCCGCCAGCTCGTCGTACGCGCGCACGCGGTCGAGCGGGTCGTCGGCGCCGTCGGCGACGCGTTGCCAGACGCGTCGCGCGTCCTCGAGACGTTCGAGCTGCGCGTACACGGTGCCGACCCACAAGGCCGCGTCGTCCTTCTGCCGTTGCGTCGCCGCCGCCGCCGACATGACCGCCTCGTAGGCCGCTAGCGAGGCCTGCAGGTGCTTCGCGCGGCGTTCGACGTGACCGATCTCGAGCATCGCGCG
>JBGATX010000152.1:0-13594 GCA_044228975.1 Planctomycetota bacterium
CCGCGCCGAGCACGCACCAGCGGAAGCTCATGCGCAGGTTCTAGCAGTCGCGCGCATCCCGAGCACTGGTTGCGCACGGCTCGCGTCGGCGATCACGCTCCGCGCCGCCGGCGGAGCGCGGCATCAAGCACCGACGGAGCGAGAGCCGCTGAGCGCCTCCAACGGTGCGTCCTGGCCCGCGGGCCAGAGATGGAAGCGCTGGAAGCGACCGCCGACGACCTCGAAGCGCACCGATTGGACGCGCTCCGGCAATCCGTCGGGCCGCACGAGGATCTCGCCGTTGAAGGTCGATCCGTCGCGCGGGCCGTCGCGGTCGCCCGACGTGGCGCTTTCACACGACGTGGCGCGGAACGAGATCTGGCGCGGGACGTGGCTCAGGAAGCCCTCGATCTCGTGCCGGCCGAGGAACTGGAGCTCCTGCGAGCCCATGCGCGAGGAGAACTCGGCGTCGCGCGCGAAGAGCGCCGCGCAGGCGCGGGTGTCGAGCGTCAGCAGACGGGCGTAGTCGTCGAGGAGTTTTCGAGCCATTGTGGAGGTGAAGCGCGGGGACGCGGCCGGGTTGTCCGCCAGGTTTCGACCTCTAGTCGCGGTGGGCGACCTCGTGACCGATTCGTCGCGCTTCGATCGCGAAAAAACGAGCCAGGATCCCGCGCTTCAGCCGGCCGTCACATGCCCAAGCCGCGCGGATGGCGCTGATGGAAGCGCCAGGCGTCGGCGAGGATGCGCTCGAGCTCGGGGCGCTCGGGCTTCCAGCCCAGGAGGTCGAAGGCGCGCGTGCCCCCGCTGACGAGCTCGGGCGGATCGCCCGGCCGGCGCGGGGCGTCGTGGCTGGGGATCGGATGACCGGTGAGCTTGCGCGCGGCTTCGATCACCTGGAGCACGGAGTACCCGCTGCCCGTGCCGAGGTTGACGAAGAGCTCCGTGGTCCCGCCCTGCAACGTCGCGAGCGCGAGGTAGTGGGCGCTGGCGAGGTCCTCGACGTGCACGTAATCGCGAATGCACGTGCCATCCGGCGTCGGATAGTCGCGGCCGAAGATCGTGATCCCCGCGCGCGCTCCGAGCGCGACCTGCAGCACGAGCGGGATCAAGTGCGTCTCGGGCGCATGGTCCTCCCCCAGCGTGCCGTCGGCTGCCGCGCCCGCGGCATTGAAGTAGCGCGGCGCCGCGATGCGCAGGCCGTAGGCGCGCGAGTAGTCCTGCAGCATGTGCTCGATGTGCAGCTTCGTGCGACCGTAGGGCGAGATCGGCGCCTGCGGATGCTCCTCGGTCAACGGCAGCTGCAGCGGGTTGCCGTACGTCGCGCAGGTCGACGAGAAGACGATGTCGCGCGTGTCCGACGCGCGCATCGCCTCGAGCAGGTTCCAGGTGGCGAGCACGTTCTCGCGGTAGTACTTCGAGGGATCGCTGACTGACTCGCCCACGTAGCACTTGGCGGCGAAGTGCACGACCGCCGCGGGACGATGGCGCGCGAAGACCTCCGCGAGGCGATCGCGGTCGGCGAGGTCGACGACCTCGAGCGGCGCGCGCACCGCGGCGCGATGACCGGTCGAGAGGTTGTCGAGCACGACGACGTCGACGCCGCGCTCCTCGAAGTGCCGCACGGTGTGGCTGCCGATGTAGCCCGCGCCGCCGCAGATGAGGACCTTGCCGCGCACCGTCGGTGCGTTCGCGGGTCGCGCGAGTTCAGCGGGACTGGACATGCTCGGCCAGCGTAGCGCGAGCGCCATCGAATGCGAGCGGCTCGGCGCGCACGGTCGGGCTCCGCCATGGGGCGAACGAGCTCACTCCGATGCGTGGAGTCTTGCGCCGCGCGCGCGCAGGTCGTCCCAGAACGACGCCCAGCTCTTCGCGACGCAGCCGGGATCGCTCACGCGCACGCCCGGTCGCACGAGGCCGAGCAGCGCGAACGCGAAGGCCATGCGGTGATCGCCGTGCGGATCGAGCAGCACGGGCTCATCGCTCGCGATCGCGCGCGCCGCGCCGATCGTGAGGAAGTCGGCGCCGCTCTCGACCTCGACACCGAGCTGCGAGAGGCCGCGCGCGAGGACCTCGATGCGCTGGCTCTCCTTGCCCGGCAGTGTTTCCAGGCCGCGCAAGCGCGTGCGCGCGGCGCCGCCACGCGTTGGGGCGCGCGCACCGACGCTCGCGCGCGAGCGCAACGCATGCGCCGCGCCGACGGCCGCGAGCACGGGCGCGAGATCGGGTGTGGCCGAGAGATCGAGCTCGGCCGCCTGCGTCGGGAATCCGCTCGCGCGCAACCCCGCGTCGGTGATGCGCGCCTCGCAACCGAACGCGCGCAGGAGCTCGACGATCCGCACGTCGCCTTGCAGCGAATGCGCGCCGAGCCCGGGCACGAGGAGCTCGCCCTCGGACAGGCACGCCGCCGCCAGTGCGACCGCGGCCGACGAGGCGTCGGGTTCGATCACGATCGGCACATCGCCCGGCCGCAGCGGTCCGCGCAGCCGCAAGCGCTCACCGCCCGGCTCTCCGATCGAGTGCACCTCGACACCGGCGCGACGCAGCACGGCGAGCGTCATCTCGAGATACGGACGGCTCGGAATGGAGCCGCGGACGACGAGTTCCGTCGTGTCGGGGTAGGCCGAGAGCGCCAGCGCGAGCGCGCTCACCTCCTGGCTCGAACGAGGATCGTCGATGACGATCTCGCTCGGCGGACCGAGCGGGCGCACGCGCAGCGCGAACGTCGCGCGCGGATCGCCCCCATCGACCGCTTCGAGTCCGACGCCCGAGCGCACGAGCGCGTCGACGAGCGCGGGACTGCTGCGGCGCCGCAGGCTCGCACGCGGCTGGAGGACGAAGCTCGAGCCGGCGCGTCCGCACAAGGAGAGCGCCGCGAGCGAGAGCCGCGCCAGCGTGCCCGACTCGCCCACGTCGAGCGGCGCGGACGGATTCCAGCCTCGTCCCGGCCCCGGCGGCCGGCCGACGATGCGCACGGCGGCGGGAGCGAGCTGCTCGAGCGAGTAGGCGCACTGACGCGCGACGCCGAGCGCGTGCTCCACGTCCCTCGCCCCGTCTTGCGCAGCGGGCAGCCCGGCGATGCGCGTCGCGTCACCCGAGAGCGAGGCCAGCACGAGCGCGCGTTGCGCCAGGGATTTCGAGCCGGCGATGCGCAGCTCGCCGCTCAACGCGCCGCCGGGCTCGAATCCGGCCCATGCGCGCGGGCCTTCGGCAGCGGGACGAGCTTGCGCCATCGGTCGGCGCGGATTGTAGCCACGCGCGAGCGCTGCCATACTCCCGCCCCTCGCGCGCCGGCAGCGCGCGACGGCGAGAACGACAACATGAACACCGCTCCCGTCTTCCTCGGCCGCGACCAGCGCGTGCCGGGCTACGAGCTGCTCGCGTCCGGCAAGGTGCGCGACATCTACGCGCTGGATGCGCGCCACCTGCTCTTCGTCACGTCCGACCGCGTGTCGGCCTTCGACGTGCTCATGCGCGAGGGCATCCCGTGGAAGGGCAACGTGCTCACCGCGATCTCCGCCTGGTGGTTCGAGCACACGCGCGACGTGGTCGAGAACCATCTCGTCAGCACGTCGGTCGACGAGCTGCGCGGCCTCGACGCCGCCTGGCGCGAGCGGTTGCGCGGGCGGATCATGATCGTGCGCCGCGCGCAGCCGACGAGCGTCGAATGGGTCGTGCGCGGCTACCTCGCCGGCTCCGGCTGGAAGGAGTACCAGGAGTCGCGCAGCGTGTGCGGCGTCGCGCTCCCGCCCGGTCTGCAGAACGCCTCGCGTCTGCCGGAGGCGATCCTCACGCCGACGACGAAGGACCACGACCACGATCGGCCGTTGACGCCGGCGCAGGCGCGCGAGCGCGTCGGCGCGAGCTTGTACACCCGCGCCGAGCGCGCGGCGCTGGAACTCTTCGCGCGCGGCACGCGCGAGCTCGAGAAGGTCGGCATCCTGCTCGCCGACACGAAGTTCGAGTTCGGAGAGGTCGACGGGCGGCTGATCCTGATCGACGAGGCGCTCACGCCCGACAGCTCGCGTTTCTGGCCCAAGGAGAGCTGGCGTCCGGGCGCGAACCCGCCGAGCTACGACAAGCAGATCCTGCGCGACTGGCTCGAGGCGCAACCCTGGAACAAGAACCCGCCGCCGCCGGCGCTGCCGCCCGAGCTGATCGAACAGGTCTCGCGGCGCTATGTCGACATCTGCGTCAAGATCACGGGCAAGCTGCCGGCAGGAGTGCCCGCGTGAGCGTCGCCATCTTGATGGGCTCCGACAGCGATCTGCCGCGTCTCGAGGCGTGCTTCGAGCGCTTGCGCGACCTCGGGATCCCGTTCGTCGCGCGCGTCCTGTCGGCGCACCGCACGCCCGACGAGGTTGCGCGCTTCGTCGCCGAGGCGCCCGGCAACGGCGTGCGCGTCTTCATCTGCGCGGCGGGCAGCGCGGCGCACCTCGCCGGCGTCGTCGCGGGTCACACGGATCTGCCGGTGATCGGCATCCCGCTCGACAATCCGCCGCTGGGCGGACTGGATGCGCTGCTCTCGACGGTGCAGATGCCGGCCGGCGTGCCGGTGGCGACCGTCGCGGTCGGAGCGGGCGGGCCGGTGAACGCGGCCGTGCTCGCCGCGCGCATCCTCGCGCTCGCCGATCCGGCGCTCGCCGAACGGCTCGTGCGCGCACGCAAGCAGCAGCGCGAGAAGGTGCTCGAGAAGGACCGCGCCCTGCGCGAACGGCTCGCGCCGCGCTGAGCGACTCGCTTCGAGACTCGCTCCCGCGGCCGGAGGGCCGCCGTCGGCGCGTGAGCGCCGTGCGCCGCAGGCATCGTCGCGCGCTCGGGCGCGACTTCATCGGCGCGCAGCGCCGTTTCGTGCTCGCGCGACCTCGCGCACGACCTCTTCGCCCGTCTGCTTGGGTTGCGGGCCTTCGCCCGCGCCGAGCGCGACCCGAGCCGTTCCGTTCCATGCGCGCCGCCGGAGCGTCAGCCGGAGACGTACCCCGACCAGGCGTTCGCGTCCTTCGGGAGCTTCTCCCCCGTCAGCTTGACCAGCGCCGCCCACGCCGCGTTGCGCAGCCCTTCGTCGTCGCGCGCGAGCACGTTGACGAGCGAGCTCACCGCCGCGCGCGAGCCGAGGTTCCCGAGCACCTCGATCATCGAGAGGACGACGTCGCGCGAGCTGCTCTGCAGCAGCGGCAGGAAGCTCGTGCACACCTCGTGGCGGAAGAGCGGGTGCTGCGTCAGGTTCGTGACGGCCTCCAGGATGCGCGCGGGATCGGTGTCTTCGAGCACGCGCGTCCAGCGCGCGCCGTCGTCCTCGAACCACGCGAGCTCCTGTTCGAACCAGCCGCGCCACGCGTCCGCGTCGTAGCCGTGGTCCTGGCGCGTCATGCGACGCAACGACCAGTTGGCGGTCTGCGCCACCAGCCGCTGCGGGTCGCCGAGCGCGCCGATCAGCGTCGCGTACGAGCGGAAATCGCCCAGACGGCCGAGCGCCGCGAGCGCCTCTCGCCGCACGAGCCAGTCCTCGTCCGCCGCGAAGGGACGGATCCAGTTCAGCTGTTCGTCGGTCAGCGTGCCGACGGTCTCCTCGGCGAGGTGCGCCGTCTGCGCCACCACGACGCGGTCGAGCTCCGGATCGCGCCCGAGCAGCGCGATGAGCACGTCGATGCCGCGTGCACTGCGCGTCGCGCCGACCGCGCGCACGATCGCCGGCAGGAGGCGCGCTTCGGCCGCCTTGACGCGCGCGCTCAACACGGTGAGCGCCACGGGATCGCGCCGCAGGATGGCGGTCAACGCGCTCTCGCTCGGCGACTGCACGAAGGCGCGCTCGAGCTGCACCGGCTCGAGCGACGTGAGCGTGTCGAGCCAGGCATCGACCGCCGACGCGCCTCCGATCTCGCCCAGGCAACGCAGCGCGACGAGCTTCACGTCGACGCCCGCGTGCAACGCGGCCGCGGCGAGCTGCGGCACGACCTTCTCGGCCGGCAGGCGCGAGAGCACGTCGAGCAGGATCACGTCCTCGCGCGGCAGCGAGTGCGCGTCGGCGCGCGTCGCGGGGGGCGGCTCCTCGGCCGGCGCGCTGTAGTCGGGCTCCGGCCCTTCGATCGTGCCCGAGAGGTAGGCGAAGAGCGTCGGCGCGGCGTCGGGGCCGAGAGCCACGAGCTCCGCCACCACCTCCTCGTGCACGCGGCCACGCAGGGTGACCGGGTTCATGATGCGCGTGATGGCTCGACCGAATTTCGAGTCCGTGCGCTGCGGGAGGTAGTTCGGCCAGTGCCCGAACTCGGCCGCCGGAGCTGGAAGCGCGAGCGCGCTCGCGGCCAGGAAGGCAGCGAGCGCGACCCGACGCACGTGGGTGGGGATGCGTGTCGTCATGGTTCAGGGGATGGGGATCTCTCGCATCATCGCGACGGTGTAGCCGACGGGACCGCGCCCGTTGACGCCCGGCAACCCGGGCAGCTCGAGCGTGGCGTTCGCGATGCGCGTGTCGAGGTCCACCGTCAGGCGGCTGTGGTGGCCGCGCGAGTCGCGGTTGATCGCCACGTGATTGCCCGCGGTCATGTTCCCGTACAGCGCGACGCGCGCCGAGCCGTCGGCGGCGAGGTTCGTGTCGAAGAAGTTGTTCTCCGCGTACATGAACCCGTTCATCGAGTTCAGCGTGCCGAAGGTCGGGTCACCGAAGTAGATGTTGCCGCTGTCGGTGACCGACTCGTCGCGGATCGCGATCAGCGCCAGTCCGTCGTTCTCGGGATCGTCGTAGTACAGGTTGTCCGACATGTAGATGTTGCCGCGCACGACGAGCGTGAGACGCACGGGGTTGTCGCCGTGGTGCCGGATCTTGAACGAGTACGACGACAGGTTGTGGATCCACAGGTTGCCGTCGATGAAGTAGACCTTGTCGTTGCCGTCGCGCGGACCGGGAGCATCGTCCGAGCCGTCGCGTGTCAGCTGGACGATGTCGCAGTCGCTCCCGTCCTGGCTGGGATCCGTGCGCAGCGGCTGCGTCGGGTCCTCGAGGAAGTAGTCGTCCTTCGCCGTGAGCAGCCAGTTGGCCGAGCGATCGTCGGGATTGCGCGTGAAGATGTGCGCCGGATTGCTCGCCGGCAGCTTCCAGGCGCGCCCACCCTGCGTGGACCGCGCATAGGTGGCCGAGAGGAACTCCGTCGCGACGTCGATGTCCGCCGTCGTCGCGTAGTTCATGCCCGCGATGTCGGGGATGGGTTGCGTCTCGCCCGACTCCGAGACGCGCGCGTGACCGCTGGCGTCGGGCAGGATCGAGTTCGCCGTCGTGCTGACCGACGTGAACGCGCGCGGGATGCCGTCGATGCGAGCGTCACCGGTGAAGGTCGCGGCGTGGCCGCTGTAGATGTCGCCGCGGATCTGGTCGGCGGAGCTGCCCGTGCCGCCGAAGCGCATGTCGTAGGTGCCGCTGTTCGACGAATTGCCGGCGAACACGGCGTTGTTGAACACGCCTCCGCTCGGCCCGTTGAGCACGGCCTGCACGGCGCGCTGCTCGCCGCCGCTGCGGCCCACGCTCGTCACCGTCCAGGTGCCGTCGCCGTTGTCGACCGCGGTGCCCCAGTAGCTCCCGTCGCCGAAGGCGATCGGGTTGCCCGCGCTGCCCAGATTGGCCGCGCCTCGAGCCGTGAGTTGGCTCAACGCCGCGCTCACGCCGGCTTCCGCCGTGTAGAGCGCGCGCGTGTGCGCCACGGCGCCGCCGAGTTCCTGTTTCGTCGCCAGACTCGAGGCGAGGATCGCGCCCGCGATGCCCGACATCGCCACGATGGCGATGAGCGAGATCAGGAGCGCGCTTCCTCGTCGACCGTGTCGACCTGTTCGAATGGACCGTTTCATGCCACCACCTGCCGTTCAGTTGCGAACCGTCACCGTGGTGCTCACGTTGCGCACCACGTTCCTGCCATCGGAATCACGATCGACCAGCGTCAACGAGATCGTCAGCTGGTCCCCGTCCAGGCGAAAGAAGAGCCCCCGCTCGTTCGTCAGCCCGTTTCCGTTCTCGTCTCCGCCACCGGGCGCTTCGCCCTGGGCGTATTCGGCCACGTGATGCGCGAGGCACACGCTGCGTTCGTCCGCCGTGCCGACCTCGAGCGTCATGACGACGTCGCCGTCATCGACGAAGCCGTCGCCGTCGTTGTCGAAGCCGTCGTTGGGGTCCGTGGCCGTGTACAGGAGTTCCACGCGCGTCTCCGAGCCCCACACCGCCGCTCCACCGGCCCAGCCGTTGGGCGTGCTGAACCGCAGCCAGGAGCTGCCGCTCGGCGGGCCGGGATTGGCCGGGTTGATGCGACCGGCCGCCGACATGACGACCAGATCGGCGATGCGGTCGACCGTGCGCTGCGCCCGCGCCGTCAACGAATCGTGCGCCATTCCGCCTTGATAGGCACGGCGAGCCGAGAGCGTCGCCACGCCGAGGCCGTAGAGAACGATGGCGAGGACCACGCCCGCGATCATCATCTCGACCAGCGTGAAGCCGCAGCGCCGGGCGTCGGCGAGCGCTCGCGCTCCGTGCGTGTGTTGCGTGCGGAGTTTCATCGTCGGATGAGCAGCGACACGAGCTGCAGCTCTCGATTCCCGCCGACGCCGCGCCAGGTCACGCGCACGCGCACCGGCAGCATCAGATAACCGCCGGCGAGGGCCCCGGCACTGATGACTCCATCGCCGTTCAGATCGCTCGGCATTCCCAGCGCAGGATCGACGAAGTCCTCGCTCAACTGCCCGCCGGCGACGGGAAACTCGATCGCACCCGCGCCGGGCGCGACGCCGCCGGCGTGCGCCGGCCCCGTGGTCGATTGCAGACCCGGCACGGCGAACGTCGCGCCGGGAGCCGACCCGGCAACTCCCGGGTCGTCGTTCGGATCGGCATTGAAGCGCGCGAAGATCTGATCGAACGGCACGCTCTGCATGCTCTCGATCGCCGAGCGCGCCGCCTCGTGGGCGCGCGCCGTCTCGCGATTCTGCTCGATCAGGCGCAGACCGGCGGCCAGGGCCCCGATCATCGACAACACGCCGATGACGAGCACCGTGGCAGCGATCATGAGCTCGATCACGGTGAAACCGTGCCGAGCCCTGCGAGCGCGTTGGCGAGCGGATTGGACGATCAATCGGGCTCCTCCCCTGCGTCGGATGCGACGAAGCACGAGCGCCTCCGACGAGAAGGTGTTGACGAGCGGTTATCGGCGCGCGACCGGTCGCCAACTGAAACCGCGCTCGCGGATTGCTCCGAAATCCGTCACCGCTTTCACCTTCGTGCGCGCTACAAAGCGCGCGCCCGGAAAGCGCTACCCATGAAGTTCGAAACCGTCAGCTGGCGCGGCGGATTGCCCGGAAGGATCCGCCTGCTCGACCAGACGCGACTGCCACTCGAGCAGCAGTACGTGGAAATCGATGCCGTGGAGGAACTGCGAGCCGCGATCCACGCGCTCGTCGTGCGCGGAGCGCCGGCGATCGGCGTGGCGGCGGCGTACGGCGTCGTGCTCGCCGCGCAGGAGCGCCTGGCGGCCGGCCGCGACGAGTTCGCGCGTCACGTGCGCGCCGGCGCCGAGCGCCTGGCGAGCGCGCGTCCGACGGCCGTCAATCTCTTCTGGGCCCTGAGACGCATGCAAACGCGTCTGGAGCGCGAGCTGCGCTCGGGCGCCGAGCCCCTCGCGCTCGCCCACGCGTTGCTCGAGGAAGCGCGAGCGGTGCACGCGCAGGACGCGCGCGCGTGCGAACGCATGGGCGAGCTCGGTGCGCGCTTCATCCGCGACGGCGACACGCTGCTCACGCACTGCAACGCCGGCGCGCTCGCCACCGGCGGCATCGGCAGCGCGCTCGCGCCGATCTACCACGCGCATGCCGCCGGCAAGCGCGTGCGCGTCTTCGCCGACGAGACGCGTCCCTTGCTCCAGGGCGCGCGCCTGACCGCGTGGGAACTCGCGCAGAACGGCATCCACGTCACGCTGATCACCGATGGAATGGCCGCGCGCGTCATGGGCGAGGGCCGCGTGCAAGCCGTGTTCGTGGGAGCCGATCGCATCGCGCGCAACGGCGACGTGTGCAACAAGATCGGCACGTACGGCGTCGCGGTGCTCGCGCGCCAGCACGGCATCCCGTTCTACGCCATCGCCCCGCTCTCCACGTTCGACGCGTCGATCGCGAGCGGCGCGGAGATCCCGATCGAGGAGCGTGGCGCCGAGGAGGTCACGCACGGCTTCGGACGCTGCACCGCGCCGAAGGGCGTGAAGGTCTGGAACCCGGCGTTCGACGTGACGCCGGCACGGCTCGTGACGGCGATCGTCACCGAGGTCGGCGTCATCGAACGTCCCGACACCGCGAAGGTCGAAGCCGCCCTGGCGCGCGGCGGCGTGGCGATCCCGAAGCGGAAATAGGCGCTCCCGCGCGCGCGGCGCGGGAGTTCCGCGGGTCGCCGAACGGGCTTCAAGAACGGCCCCGCCGGCTGCCGATCCTCTGCTGTCGAGACGGATCTGTTCCGCCCCGGACCCCGCACCAGGCACGCCAGCGAGACCCCCACGGATGGGCACCCCGAAGAGGAAGACGAAGACCACGACGACGACGCTCGGCGAGGACGAATCCCCGCGCACCGGGACCCTGCGCCCCGACGAGATGCCGCCCGACGTCATCGAGTTCATCACCGCGATCGACGACTACAAACGCGTGAACCGCCGGCCCTTCCCGACGTGGTCGGAGGTGCTCGAGATCGTCAAGGGCCTCGGCTACGACCGCAAGCCGCACTGACAAGCCCGCACTGACAAGCCCGCACTGACAAGCCTGCACTGAAAAGCCGGCACTGAAGAGCCGCACGGAACGCGCGCGACCGGTTCGCAGCTCGGACCGCCCCACCCCGGGCGGTCCGAGCGCATTTCGGGCCGGCGCGCGGGACCTTGCGCTGCGCCGGGCGCGAGCGGATCCTCCCGCGCATGGCGCGCCCGCGCATCCCGCCGCGGACCGGTTCTTCGAGCGCACACTGCGCGTAGCTGCCTGGTCCGTCGCGCTGGGCATCGGGCTCGAGGTCGCGCAGCTCGTGATGCTCGCGTTCCAGGGCAGCCTGCCGAGCGCCGCGCGCATGGTCGCGGAGACGCTGGGCAAGGTCACATGGTCCGTGTTCGTGTGCCTCTCGATCTCGTGCGGGCTCGCCGCGGGCAAGGCGCGACCGCAGGCGATGGCGCTGCTCGGTCTGCTCAGCGCGCCGGCCGGCTTCGCGATCGCGCGCTCCGTGCACAAGGGCGTCGGCTCGGCTCTTTCCGTGCCGCCCGGCGTGCCGGAGTCGCTGACGCCGTTCGTCCTGGCCGCGATCAAGGCGGTCGAGTACGGCGTGTTCGGACTGATCGTCGCGCGCATCTCGAGCCGTCCGACGATCGCGCTCCGGAGCCATCTCCTGGCCGGTCTCGCGATCGGCGCCGCGGCCGCGGTGGTCGTGTGCCTGCTCGTCGTGCGCGCGCAGCCCGATACGACCGGTGTCGTGCTGGCGTCGCGCGCGGTCGCCGAGGTGCTCTTCCCCGTCGGCTGCGCGGCCGTGATCTACGTGACCGAGCGCGCGTCGCGCCTCGCCCGGCGCGCGGCGTGACCGACCGGCTCGACCTCCTCTGGCCGGAGCCGCGAACGCTCGAACGGCGCGCGGGCACGCTGCGCTGCTCGCCCGGATGGAGCGCGGACCTGGGCGAGTTCGCTTCCGATGTCGTGTCGCCGCCCGGACCGCACGCGACCCTGCGCGTGCGCCGCGCGCCTGGATCGCCGCGCGGCGGGTACGAGCTCGTCGTCGACGCGACCGGTGCGCGTGCGACCGCCGGCGACGCAGCCGGTGCGCGCCACGCGCTGGCGACGTTCGCGCAGCTCGTCGACCTGCACGCGCGCGACGGCTCGACCGAGGTCCCGTGCGTCGCGATCCGCGATTTCCCGGCCTTCGCGACGCGCGGCGCGCTGCTCGACGTGTCGCGCGGCCGGGTGCCGACGACGACTTCCCTCGACGCGATCGGCGCGCGCCTCGCGGCTTGGAAGGTCGACCACCTGCAGCTCTACACGGAGCACGTGTTCGCCTACGCCGGCCACGCGGACGTGTGGCGCGACGCGAGCCCGCTCACGCCGGCCGAGGTGCGCGCGTTCGACGACGCGTGCGCCGCGCGCGGCATCGAACTCGCGCCGAACCAGCAGAGCTTCGGGCACTTCCACCGCTGGCTGAAGCACGCGCGCTACCGCGACCTGGCCGAGGTCCCCGCGGGCGTCGACCACGCCTTCAGCCTCGACCGCGAGCCGTACTCGCTCGACCTGGGCGATCCGAAGGCCATCGCGCTGCTCGAGGACCTCTACGACCAGCTGCTGCCCTGCTTCCGCTCGCGCACGTTCAACGTGGGGCTCGACGAGACGTTCGACCTCGGCCAGGGACAGTCGAAGGCCGCGTGCGCCGAGCGCGGCGTCGAGCGCGTCTACCTCGAGCACCTGCTGCGCGTGCACGCGCTCGTGACCGCGCGCGGACGCCGCATGCAGTTCTGGGGCGACGTGATCCTGCAGCGGCCGGAGCTCGTGCCCGAGCTGCCGCGCGACCTCGTGGCGCTCGAGTGGGGCTACGACGCCGGCCATCCTTTCGCCGAGCACACCGAGAGGTTCCGCGACGCCGGCCTCCAGTTCTGGGTCTGCCCGGGCACGTCGAGCTGGCAGAGCTTCGGCGGTCGTGCGCACAACGGCATCGCGAACCTGCGCGAGGCCGCGACGCACGGGGCGCGCGCCGGCGCGGCGGGGATGCTCGTCACCGACTGGGGCGACCGCGGCCACCACCAGCCGCACTGCGTGCGCGACTGGGGCCTGCTCGCCGGCGCGGGGCTCGCGTGGAATCCCGGCGCGGCGCTCCACGAAGCGCGGCTCGCGCGCCTGCTCGACGCGCACGTCTACCGCGACGCGGCGGGCGAACTCGGGCTCGCGGCGATGGAGCTCGCGAACGCGTACCGCGAGACCGGTTCGCCCGCGACGAACGGCTCCGCGCTCTTCTTCCTCGTGGCGTTCGCGCCCGACGCGTTCCCCCATCCGCGGACGCCGGAGCTCACGCGCGAGGGGCTCGAGCGCGCGCGCGCCGCGATCGCCCGTGCCGCCGAGCGCGTCGACCGCTCGCGCTGCGCGCGGGCGGATGCTGACCTCCTGTGCGCGGAACTGCGCTGGATCGCAGCCGCGCAGACGCTGGCGACGGACCTGGGCCTCGCGCGGCTCGAGGCCGGCTCGGGCGTCCCGCTCGAGTCCTTGCCGGCGCGCGTGCGCTCGGAGCTCGTCGAGCGCTTCCGGTCGGTGGAGGCCGAGCACGCGCGCCTGTGGCTCGCGCGCGACCGACCCGGCGGCCTCGACGAATCGCTGCGCTGGTTCCGGCGCGTGCGCGAACCGCTCGAGTCCGGCGCAGGCTGATCACGGTGCGCGCACGTGCGAGGGTCGGCGCGCTCACCCCGCGCCGCGCTCGAGGATCTCTGCGATCCGCGCCCGTCGGTGCGCGAAGATCCGCGACACGAGCCGGCCTATGAACAGGTGGTGCGCCAGCGTCCCCACCGGTCCGAGCGGCGCGCGGAAGTCGACGCGGTCGAGCATCCACGTGCCGCGCGGGTGACGCCGGAACTCGTGGGTGTGGTGCCACAGCGCGAAG
>JBGATX010000153.1:0-13944 GCA_044228975.1 Planctomycetota bacterium
TGAACGGGACGATCCACGTCGCGGGTCAAGGAGCGAGCGTGGCGTTCGAGAGCACGCAAGTGCTGACGACGAACGGAACGGGCACGATCGCGTTCGAAGGCGCGACGGGCAACAAGGTGCTGGAGATGGTGACGCCGGGGACGCTGACGCTGTCACCTGGGATCGTGGTGCGCGGCGGGAATGCGGTGGTCGGGGGAAGCCGCTTCTGGGGCAACGCGATGACGCTGATCAACCAGGGCGAGATCCGCGGCGACACGAACGGTCAGACACTTGCCGTCCAGGGACCCAGTCTTGGAAACGCGGCTGTCGTGACGGCTAGTGCAGGCGGGACTGTTTCCATCGGAAGCACGAACTGGACGAGTTCCGGAGCGATGGTCTCGAACGCCGCGTCCGTCCTGACCCTTGGCGGTACCTACGTCACGAGTTCTGCTAATACCGTTCAAAACAACGGCGGGACGGTGAATCTGACGGGCACGCTCAACAACACCGGTTCGACATTGACACTGAATTCGACGACCGGGACTTGGAATCTTGCAGGCGGGACGATCAATGGCGGATCGATCGTGACGACGGGCGGCGCCGAGTTGCACGTGACCAGCAACACGAACAACCGTCTCAACGGGGTGACGCTCAACAGCGATCTCACTCTGTCCGATACCCAAGCCGTCGTGCGCTTGAACAACCTTACGCTCAACGGCACGGTCCACATGAGCGGCAGTCAAGCGAGCCTCGCTTTCGAAGGCAACCAGACGCTGATGACGACATCGACCGGTACGGTGTCGTTCGAAGGCACGACGGGAAGCAACCGGGTGCTCGAGATGCAAGTTCCGGGCACGCTCACCCTCGCACCAGGGATCGCCATCCGTGGTGGGCGGGGGACGATCGGCGGCAGCGTGTTCTTCGGCGCGGCGATGACGTTGCTCAACCAGGGGCAGATCATCGCTGACGTGGCGACGCAGACTCTGGCGCTGTCTCAGGTCTGGAGCAGCACGGGACTCGTGCGAGCGCAAACAGGAGGAACGCTCAATCTTGGTGGGACGTTCATCACCAGCAGCGGCACCTTCGAAAATAACGGCGGGACGGTGAACCTGACGGGCACGCTCAACAACACCGGTTCGACATTGAGCTTGGACTCGACGACAGGAACCTGGAATCTGGTAGGCGGAACGATCAACGGGGGCTCGATCGTGACGGCGGGCGGCGCCGAGTTGCACGTGACCAGCAACTCAAACAACCGTCTCAATGGCGTGACGCTGAACACGGACCTGACGCTCTCGGACACGCAAGCGGTGGTGCGCCTGAGCAACCTGACGCTCAATGGCACGGTTCACATGAGCGGCAGCCAAGCGAGTTTGGCGTTCGAGGGCAATCAGACACTTGCGACGACGTCAGCGGGGACCGTCTCATTCGAGGGCGCGACGGGGAGCAATCGCGTGGTGGAGATGGTCAGTCCGGGCACGTTGACGGTTGCACCGAACGTGAACGTCCGCGGTAGTCGCGGCACGATCGGGGGCAGCGTGTTCTTCGGCCAGACGATGACGCAGTTCGTCAACCAGGGCACGATCAGCCCAGGCGCGTCACCCGGCACCCTGACTGTGGTGGCTCCGTTCGTGCAGTCCTCCACGGGCCTGCTTCAAATCGAACTCGGCGGTACGACCGTTGGAACTCAGTACGACCGGTTGATCTGCAGCAACGCAGCGACGCTCGATGGGATTCTCGACGTGTCGTTGTTGCCGGGCTTCAATCCCAATCTCGGCGATTCGTTCGACGTACTGACGTGCACGGCGCGAACAGGGATGTTCGCGACCACGAATCTCCCGCCGACCGGTGGAGGAACAGCGATGCACATCACGTACACCCCGACAAACGTTCATTTGCAGGTCGACCCGGGCCCGTAGACGCGCAACTCGCGGCCGCACGCAGCAGGCGCTAACTCCGTTCGCGGCGGCGTACGGCCAAGGACGCGGAGTTCAGCCATTCTTCCGCCCGCGCAACTCCGCTTGCGCCGCCGCGAGGCGGGCGAGGGGGACGCGGAACGGAGAGCACGAGACGTAGTCCATCCCGAGCGCGTGGCAGAACTCGATCGAGTCGGGGTCGCCGCCGTGCTCGCCGCAGATGCCGATCTTGAGCTTGGCGCGTGACGCGCGGCCCTTCTCGACGGCGATGCGCATCAACGCGCCGACTCCATCGCGGTCGAGGCTCGCGAACGGGTCCGTGGCGAGGATGTCGTCCTCGACATAGCTCGGCAGGAATCTTCCGCCGTCGTCGCGGCTGATGCCGAACGTCGTCTGCGTCAGGTCGTTCGTGCCGAAGGAGAAGAACTCTGCCGTCTGCGCGATCGCGTCCGCGGTCACGCACGCGCGCGGGAGCTCGATCATCGTGCCGACGAGGTAGGGGACCTCGATCTTCTTCTCGGCGAAGACCTTCGCGGCGACGTTGCGCACGATTTCGGCCTGGAGATCGAGCTCCTTCTTCGTGCCGACGAGCGGGATCATGATCTCGACCATCGGCGGCGTGCCGCCCTTCTTCGCCACCGTGCACGCGGCCTCGAAGATCGCGCGCGCTTGCATGATCGTGATCTCGGGGAACGTGATGCCCAGGCGGCAACCGCGATGCCCGAGCATCGGATTCTGCTCGCGCAGCGACTCGATCTTGTGCTGCACGCGCTCGGGCGTGACGCCCATGTCCTTCGCCAGCGCCGCGATCGTCGGCGCGTCGTGGGGGAGGAACTCGTGCAGCGGGGGATCGAGCGTGCGGATCGTGACGGGATGACCGCGCATCTCCTTGAAGATGCCTTCGAAGTCCTTGCGCTGGAGCGGCAGGAGCTTGTTGAGCGCGTGCACGCGCTGCTCGCCGTCGTCGGCGAGGATCATTTCGCGCATGGCTTCGATCTTGTCGGCGTCGAAGAACATGTGCTCGGTGCGGCACAATCCGATGCCCGCCGCGCCGAAGGCCAGCGCTTGCGCGCATTGACCGGGCTGGTCGGCGTTGGCGCGCACGCCGAGCTTGCGCGCGCCGTCGGCCCACTGCATGAGCTGCGCGAACGCGCGGTAGATCTCGCTCTTCTGCGCGCGCGCTCTCTCGCGGCCCGCGCCGATCAGCGCGGCCGTGACCTCGGACGGTTGCGTCGCGATCCGGCCTTCGAAGACCTCGCCGCTCGAGCCGTCGATCGACAGCCAATCCCCGGCTTTCAACGTGCGTCCGGCGACGGTCAACGTGCGAGCGGGATAATCGATGTCGAGCTCGCCCGCGCCCGCGACGCACACTTTGCCCATCTGGCGCGCGACGAGCGCCGCGTGGCTGGTCATGCCGCCGCGCGCCGTGAGGATGCCGACGGCGGCTTGCATGCCGAGGATGTCCTCAGGCGACGTTTCGTGGCGCACGAGCAGCACCGCTTCGCCCTTCTTGCGCCGCGCGACGGCGTCCTCGGCGCTGAACGCGATGTGGCCGCTCGCCGCGCCCGGACCCGCGTTGAGGCCCTTGGTCAGGCGCCGCTTCTCCTTCTTCGCCTGCGCGAGCTCCTTCTTGTCGAAGACCGGCTGCAGCAATTGATCGAGCATCTTCGGCTCGACGCGCAACAACGCTTCTTCCTTCGTGATGCGCTTCTCGGCGACGAGGTCGACCGCGATGCGCACCGCCGCGAAGCCGGTGCGTTTGCCGCTCCTGCACTGCAGCATGTAGAGCTTGTCGTCCTCGATCGTGAACTCGAGGTCCTGCATGTCGCGGTAGTGGTCCTCGAGCAGCTTCTGGATGCGCAGGAGCTCCTTCCACGCCGCGGGCGAGGCGCGCTCGAGCGATTCGATCGCGAGCGGCGTGCGGATGCCGGCCACGACGTCCTCGCCCTGCGCGTTCATCAGGTATTCGCCGTAGAACCGCTTCTCGCCGCTGGAGGGATCGCGCGTGAACGCGACGCCGGTGCCCGAGCGCGCGCCGAGGTTGCCGAAGACCATCGCGACGATGTTCACGGCGGTGCCCCACTCGGACGGAATCTGATTGAGCGAGCGATAGGCGAGCGCGCGATCGCAGTTCCACGACGCGAAGACGGCGCCGATCGCGCCCCAGAGCTGCTGGGTCGGATCGTCGGGGAATTCGTGGCCCCAGCGCTCGCGCACGATGCGTTTGAAGCGCGCGACGAGTTCCTTCAGGTCGGCCGTCGAGAGCTCGGGATCGTCCTTGACGCCACGTTTCTTCTTCAACGCGTCGAGCTCGGCGCTGAACGGATCGACGTGCTCGCTCGCGCGCGATTTCAGGCCCAGGACGACGTCGGCGTACATGTGGACGAAGCGCCGGTACGCGTCCCACGCGAAGCGCTCGTTGCCCGAACGCTTCGCCAGGCCGACGACCGTGCGGTCGTTGAGCCCGAGGTTGAGCACCGTGTCCATCATCCCCGGCATCGAGACGCGCGCTCCCGAGCGCACGGACACGAGCAGCGGGTTCTCCTCGTCGCCGAAACGCTTGCCGACGAGCTTCTCGACGCGCGCGATCGCCGCGCGCACGGCGTCGTGCAGTCCGGGCGGATAGACGCGCGCGTTCGCGTACCAGTAGCCGCACACCTCGGTCGTGATCGTGAAGCCCGGAGGAACGGGCAGTCCGAGACGGCACATCTCGGCCAGGTTCGCACCCTTGCCGCCGAGCAGCTCCTTCATGCCGCGGTCGCCGTCCGTGCCGTCGGCGCCGAAGAAATAGACCCAGCGCGGAGCCTTGTCGCGCGCGCCCGTGGAACCGGAGGAGTCGGAACGAGCGCGCGTGCGCGGAGGAGCTGTGCGTGTCATCGCGTGGAGTCGTCGGCCGAGACGGTGGGCCGATGATGGCTGGGCGGGCGGGGCCGGCTGGAGGCTAGGGATTGTCGGTCAGCTGCAGATCATCGATCTTCCACTCCCGTCCCAGGCGCAGTTCGCTGATCGTACGGGCGCTGGAATCCTTGGGGAGGTCCGTGGGCAGATCGACGTAGCCCCACAGGCGTTCGCGGCCGTCCGGGAGCTTCTCACGCTTCGTGTGCTGCCCGAAATCGAGTCCGTCGTCGAGCACGCGCTCCTCGCCGGCGAAGACCTCGGCGAAATCGTCGAGCACGAGCTGAAGCACGAGGTGGCGGCCGTGGCTCGTCGCGCGCAGGAGCGCTCGATCGCCGCGCACCTCGGCCGGGCCGTCGAGCTTCGCGTCAGCGATGCCCAGGCGCAGGAGCGGCTGCTCGGCGACCAGCCGCTCGCGAAACTCGCGGTAGTTGAGTCGCGAGACCCGATTGCGCTCGCGAAAGTCCTCGGAGAAGCAGCGCCGCTCGAGATCGGGCTCGTTGGCGCGCCAGCCGATCTGGAACGTGCGAAACGTCTGCTCGGGGCTGCGGAAGCCCGTTGCGAGCAGCTCGCGCGCATCCGGTGGGCGTACCAGGAGGCAGCACGACCCCAGGATCGGCGAGCCGGCGGCGAGCAGGAGGAGGAGCGTCATCGGGCCCGCGGATCGCTCCATTCGCAGGCGCGGCCGACTCGGAGCTTCGCGGGGTTGCGAACCGACCGGCCAAAGGTGCGTCGGGCTCGCGGGCGAGCGAATGGAATCGGCCGACGACAAAACTCTCACACGCGCTCCAACCGTCGGGCCTTCGGGGACGTACTCGCGTTCATTCCCGGCCGGATGCTAGCATTCTCGCCCTTCTAAGGAGACCGCACATGTTTTCGTTCCACCCCAGCACCCGCCGCGCCTTCCGCTTCGCGCTCGCCGCAGCGGCTCTGGCCGGCAGCTCCGCCCTGTTCAACGCCTGCACGGACAGCACCTCGACGCCGCCGCCTTCGAGCACCGCGCACGCGCCGAGCCAGGGCGCCAACCCGGCCGAGAAGGCTGCTGACGGCGCGTCCAAGATGGCCGCCGACGCAGCGAAGAAGGGCGAAGAGGTCGCTCACAAGGTCGGCGATGCCGCCAAGGACACCGCCGCCAAGATCAACGAAAGCGCGAAGGACGTCGCGAAGAAGACGGTCGAAGCCGCGAGCGACGTCGCCAAGAAGACCGGCGAGGCGGTCAATCAGGTCGCCGACAAGTCGAAGGAGATGGCGAACGACGCCAAGGCGAAGCTGGCGGAAGCCGCGAAGCCGGCCGCGCCCGCTCCCGCGCCGGCCAAGGGTGACGACGTCGCCGCGAAGGCCGCCGCCGCCGCGCAGCAGGCGATGAACGAGAAGGCCAAGCTCGGCTCGGACGCCGCGCAGAAGGGCCTGACGCCCGAGCAGCAGAAGCTGCTCACGCCCGAGCAGCAGAAGGCGCTCGCCGCGGGTCACAGCGCCGATGACGGCCACGACCACGCGAAGCCGGCCTTCGATCCGAACAATCCCGATGGCGCGCCGGATCCGAATTCGAAGGCCAAGCTGAACTTCGAGTTCGGCACGGACACGAAGAATTTCGGCAAGGTGCTGCAGGGTGACGTGCTCAACCACACGTTCGAGCTCAGCTCCGCGGGCGAAGAGGACCTGATCATCCGCCAGGCGAAACCGACGTGCGGTTGCACCGTCGCGCAGATCGCCGTGCAGGGCCCCGAGGGCGGCATGGTGCCCTACGCCTACGGGAATCCGATCCCGGTCGGCCGCAAGGTCGAGATCAAGGCCACGCTGCACACCGTCAACAAGCGCGGACACGCCGGCAGCCGCATCAACATCTTCTCGAACGACCCGCGCGGCCAGACGCAACTCGGCCTGGAAGCCGAGGTCGAGCCGTTCTTCAACATCAACCCGGCGGTGATCAACCTGAACACGCTCTCCGCCAAGGACGCCGCCAACGACAAGGCGACGATCTCCACGGCGCACGGCGAGAGGGTCAAGCTCAACGCGCAGCTCGACAACGTGCCGCAAGGCCTGAAGATCGAGCTCAAGCCGGCCGACGCCGATGCCGAGGGCAAGGCGACGCGCTGGGACCTCAACGTGGTCGCCGGTCCGGGCCTGGTCGAAGGCAGTCTGGCGTACATGGTGCCGCTCAAGAGCGATCTCGCGATCCCGGGCGCGGAGAAGCTGCCCAACGGCCAGGTGCCGAGCTACGAGTCGTCGATCACCGTCATGGCGCGCGTCACCGGCATGATCGAGTTCACGCCGGCGTTCGTCTCGCTCGGCCTGATCCGTCCGGGTCAGACGCAGTCGCGCACGATCCGCATCTCGAGCCACGACGCCGACTTCAAGGTGACCGAGAAGATCCTCGACTCCGCCGTCTCGGTGCAGGGTCGCGACTCCGCGGATTGGGAGTACGCCAAGTGCTTCACCAAGCAGGTGCGCGCGGTGCCCAACGAGAACGCAGTCGACGTCGAGGTCACGCTGACCGGCATGCCCGAGTCGCTGTCGGGCTCGTTCAGCGGCATGCTCGTCATCCTGACCGGATACGAGAGCAAGCCCGAGGCTCAAGCTGCCGATCACCGGTGTCTGCCGCGGCGGCGCAGTCAGCGCGCCGGCAACTGGCGGAGCGCCGGTCGGAGGCGGCTGCCGGCACGCCCGTGAGCCAGCCGCCGAAGTAGTCTCGGCGACCGACGATCACCGCCCCGCGCGGCTCCTTCGACACGGAGCGCGCGGGGCGGTGTGTTTTGTAAGCTACCGGCCTTGCACTGGCAGGTAGAGACCCCGTCGATGCGAGCGATGTCGTCCGCACCCCATTCCGGTCGTCCCCGTCGGCACGGTCGTTCCCGTCGTTCCCGTCATTCGACGGCCGACGGTTCGCGGCAGCGCGCAGGCCGCTCGCGGTGAGCCAACCGCTGGGCGAGATGCTGGTCGCGGCCGGCGCGATCAACGAGGTCCAGTTGCGCGAGGCGCTGGCCTACCAGCGCAACGGCGCGGTGCGTCTGGGCGAGGCGCTGCTCAAGCTCGCGCTCGTCGACGAGACGACGCTCTATCGCACGCTCGCGCGCCAGCAGGGCATGCCCTTCGTCGATCTCGACAAGGGGCGCATCCCCGACGCGGTCATCGCGCGCATCAGCGCCGAGATGGCCAAGGACCAGGGCCTCCTGCCCGTGCTCGAGAAGCCCGGCAAGCTCGTGGTCGCGATCGACGATCCGCTGAAGCGCATCCTCGTGGACCAGCTCTCGTTCACGCTCGGCGGCGAGGTGCAGTGCGCGCTGTGCACGCCCGGGGCGATGAAGCGAGCGCTCGCGCGCTACCACGGCGAGAAGGTCGAGCAGGCGCTCGCCGCGAGCATGAAGGTCGAAGGCGAGGACGAGGAGTCCGACGCTCCGATCGTGCGCCTGGTCTCGCGCACCTTCCAGCAGGCGCTGGAAGCGCGCGCCAGCGACATCCACATCGAACCCGGCCACGGCCGCGTGCGCATCCGCTTCCGCGTCGACGGGATGCTGCGCGACATCGCCGAGCATCCCGAGCACCTGCACGCGCCGCTCGTCTCGCGCCTGAAGATCATGGCGCAGATGGACATCGCCGAGAAGCGCAAGCCGCAGGACGGGCGCATCGGCTTGCGCCTCGAAGGTCGCGAGGTCGACGTGCGCGCGTCGATCCTGCCCGGCAACCACGGCGAGTCGATGGTGCTGCGCCTGCTCGACCGCTCGCGCTCGCTGCTCTCGTTGAAGGATCTGGGTTTCGAGGACGAGGACTACGCCTGGTTCCGGCGCGCGATCAAGAAGCCCAACGGCATCGTGCTCGTCACCGGGCCGACGGGCTCGGGCAAGACGACCTCGCTGTATGCGGCGCTCTCGGAGCTCAACCGGCCGGACCTCAAGATCATCACGGCCGAGGATCCGGTCGAGTACCACATCCGCGGCATCAACCAGGTGCAGGTCAACACGCGCATCGGCTTGACCTTCGCCCGCATCCTCAAGGCCATGCTGCGCTGCGCGCCCAACGTGATCCTCGTGGGCGAGATCCGCGACCTCGAAACGGCGGAGATCGCGATCCAGGCGGCGCTCACCGGCCACCTCGTGTTCTCGACGCTGCACACGAACGACGCACCCTCGGCGTTGACGCGCTTGACCGACATCGGCGTGAAGCCGTTCCTCGTCTCGGCCTCGATCCAGTCGGTGATCGCGCAACGCCTCGTGCGCCGCCTGTGCAAGGAGTGCGCGCAGGAGTACGAGCCGCACGAGGCCGAGCTCAAGGCGCTCGAGATCGACCTGCGCCTCGCCGCGGGGCGCAAGCTGCGCCGGCCGCGCGGCTGTCGCGCCTGCGAGGGCACGGGATATCGCGGACGCATCGCGCTCTTCGAGCTGCTCGAGATGGACGCGCGCACGCGCGAGGCGTGCTTCCAGGATCTCGGTCTCGAGAGCATCCGCCGCGCGGCGCGCGACGGCGGCACGTTGCGTTCCTTGCTCACCGACGGCGCGCGCAAGGTGCTGCGCGGCGAGACGAGCACCGCCGAGATCCTGCGCGTCACGCGCCTGGCGGCGGAGGTGACGCTGTGACGATCTTGCACGGCCCGTTCGACGCCGCGGAGCGCAAGCGCGGGGAGCAGCGTGTCGATCCCGCGCTCGCGCCGCACCCGATCACGGAGCGTCTGCGATGAACCACCGAAGTGGAGGACGAGCGTGACGAGCTTGCGCGAGCTGATGGACATGGTCGTGAAGCGCGGCGCTTCCGACCTGCACCTGAACCCCGGACGCCCGCCGGTGGGGCGCATCCACGGCGAACTCGTCTCGCTGACACCCGACATCCTCGACGACGCGACCAGCGCGGCGTTGTGCCGCGAGCTGTGCGACGCGACCCATTGGGAAGAGGTGCAGAGGATCGGCACGACCGACCTCGGCCTCGCGCACCACGACGGCAACCGCTTCCGCGTCTCCGTCATGCGCCAACGCGGCCGCTTCTCGGCCGTGCTGCGCTTGATTCCGCAGCAATTGCTCTCCTTCGAGCAGATCGGTCTGCCCGAGACGCTCAAGCCGCTCCTGCGCAAGCCGCGCGGACTGATCCTCGTCACCGGTCCGACGGGCTCGGGCAAGACGACGTCGCTCGCGACGATGATCGACTGGATCAACAAGAACGAAGACGCCCACATCGTCACGATCGAGGATCCGATCGAGTACTACCACGGCCACCAGAAGGGCCTGGTGACGCAGCGCGAGGTCGGCGCCGACGTGCCGAGCTTCGTCGAGGCGATGCGCCGTGTGCTGCGCCAGGACCCCGACGTGATCCTGCTCGGCGAAATGCGCGACCTCGACACGATCTCGGCCGCGATCACGGCCGCGGAGACCGGCCACCTCGTCTTCGGCACGCTGCACACGACCGGCGCGGCGCGCACGGTGAACCGCATCATCGACGCCTTCCCGGCCAACCAGCAGGAGCAGATCCGCGCGCAGCTCTCCGTCGCGCTGCTCGCCGTGATCTCGCAGGTGCTGCTGCCGCGCGCGGACAAGAAGGGGCGCGTGGCGGCCTTCGAGATCATGCTCACGACGCCCGCGGTCTCGAACCTGATCCGCAAGAACGAGACGAACAAGATCACCTCGACGATCCAGACCTCGCGCAAGATGGGCATGATCACCCTCGACGATTCCCTGCTCGAGCTCGTGAAGCGCGGGCTGATCACGCGCGAGGTCGCGATCGACGCGGCGCAGGACGACAAGGACCTGGAGGCGCGGGCTGTGACGCAACCGGCGCTCGAGAAGCGCGCAGCGGGCGCCGCGTGGCCGGCCGCCGGAGCTCCCGCGGGTGCTCCGCGCGCGGCCGCGCCGGTTTCGCCCCCTTCGAGCGGGCGCAAGCCGTTGGGCCAGATCCTGAAGGCGCGCAACGTGGTGCGCGAGGCGCAGGTGCAGGAGGCGCTCGTGTTGCAGCGCAAGCAGGGCGGCTTGATCGGGCAGTGCCTGGTCGAGCTGAAGCACTGCACCCGCGACGACGTCGCTCGCGCGCTCGCCGAGCAGGCCGGCCTCGAGGCGGTCGACCTCTCGAACGTGCGCCCCGACAAGGCCGCGCTCGCGATGATCGACGCGAGCACGGCGCACACCTACGGCGTCCTGCCGCTGCGCATCGACGGCGCGACGCTCGTCGTGGCGATCGCCGACGCGCTGAACACGGCGGTGATCGAGGATCTGCGCTTCACGACCGGCAGCGACGTGCGCGCCGCGCTCGCCGAGCAGGAGCAGCTGAAGCGCGCCGTCGAGCAGCACTACGGCGCCGAACCCACGCTGCAGGACGCGATCGCGGAAGCCGCGCGCGCCGTCGGCGGCACCGATCTCGCGCAGGCCGCTGCGAGCACGCCGGTCGTGCGCCTGCTCAACTCGATCCTGCACCGCGCGATCAAGGACCGCGCGAGCGACGTGCACTTCGAGGTCTTCACCGACGAGTTCCGCATCCGCTACCGCGTCGACGGCTCGCTCTACGAGATCGAGGCTCCGCCCGGCCACCTGGCGTTGCCGCTCGTCGCGCGCATCAAGGTCATGAGCGATCTCGACATCACCGAGACGCGCCTGCCGCAGGACGGGCGCATCGAGCTCTCGATCGACGGCCGCCCGGTCGATCTGCGCGTCGCGACGTTGCCGGGCATCGCGGGCGAGGGCTGCGTGATGCGCGTGCTCGATCGCAGCGCCGTGAGCCTCGACCTCGAGGCGCTGGGACTGCCGCTCGAGGATCGCCAGCAGCTCGCGGCGCTGACGCGCCTGCCGCACGGCATCGTGCTCGTCACCGGTCCGACGGGCTCGGGCAAGACGACGACGCTCTACGCGATGCTCTCCGAGGCGAACCAGCCCGACGTCAAGATCATCACCACCGAGGACCCGGTCGAGTACGACATCCAGGGCATCGTGCAGGTGCCGATCAACGAGGAGATCGGCGTCACCTACGCACGCGTGCTGCGCACGGTCTTGCGCCAGGACCCCGACAAGATCCTGATCGGCGAGATCCGCGACGCCGAGACCGCTTCGGTCGCGGTCGAGGCGAGCCTCACCGGCCACACGGTGTTCTCGACGCTGCACACGAACGACGCGCCGAGCACGATCACGCGCCTGATCGACATGGGCGTCGAGCCCTTCATGATCACCGCCACGCTCGAAGCCGTCGTCGCGCAGCGTCTCGTGCGCACGATCTGTCAGGATTGCAAGGTCGGCTACGAGCCCGGCGACGAAGTGCTCTACGAGCTCGGCAGCGAAGGCGAGCGCTTCCGCGGTTCCACCTTCCACTACGGCAAGGGCTGCGAGCGCTGCCACCACACCGGCTACAAGGGCCGCACCGGCATCTTCGAGATCCTGCTCGTCGACGACAGCTTGCGCGAGGCGATCCTCACGCGCGCGTCGACGCAGGAGCTGCGGCGCCTGGCGGTCGAACGCGGGATGCGCTCGTTGCGCGCCAGCGGTCTCGCGCTCCTGCTCGCCGGCCGCACGACGATCGAAGAGGTCCTGCGCGAGACGCTCGGCTGACCGCAGCCATCCGCGCAGCTATAGTCTCGCGCTCCCGCGCCCCCCCGCATGGCGAAGAAACTGCAACGCACGAGCGCGGCGACGGCCACGGCCGCGCCGGCCTCCTCCGGCTCCGCCGCGTCCTCCGCGGGTCAAGGCGCGCCGCCGCCGGGCTCGGTGCGCAAGCGGCGCGGCCGGGTCAGCCGCCAGACGGCGACGGAGTTCACGATCCAGCTCGCGACGCTCAGCGAAGCCGGCATCCCGATCGTCAAGGCGCTGACGATCCTCGAGGGCCAGACGCGGCCCGGACCGTTCAAGACCGTGCTGGGGGAGCTCGTCGAGGACGTCGCCGCGGGCACGCCGCTCTCGGAGTCGATGGCCAAGCACCCCAAGGTCTTCGACCGGCTCTACTCGAGCATGGTGCGCGCGGGCGAAGCGGGCGGCGTGCTCGACAAGGTGCTGCAGCGCCAGGCGATCTTCATGGAGCGCAGCGCCGAGATCCGCGCCAAGGTCGTCGGCGCGTTGATCTATCCGTCGGTGATCCTGTTCGTCGCGATCTGCGTCGTGAGCGCGGTGATCGTGTTCATCATCCCGCGCTTCCAGGAGATCTTCCGCTCGTTCAAGATCGACCTGCCGGGCGTGACCCAGTTCCTGCTCGACCTCAGCGACTTCACGGTGCACCGCTGGTACGTCGTCTTCGGCCTGCCGCTCGTGCTGGCGATCGTGCACTTCGTGATGCTCGCGCGCAGCCAGCCGTACCGGTATCGCGTGCACGCGCTCCTGCTGCGCATCCCGGTGCTCGGCACGATCCTGAACCGCGCGCTGGTCGGCGCGTTCGCGCGCACGTTCGGCACGCTCATCCAGGCCGGCGTGCCGCACCTCGACGCGCTGGCGATCGTGCGCGACTCGAGCCGCAACGAAGTGCTCATGGAGGGCGTCGAGGAGATCCGCAAGACGGTGCGCGAGGGTGAAGGCATCGCGCGGCCCATGGGGGAGACCGGGCTCTTCGACGACCTGGTGACGAACATGGTCGACGTCGGCGAGGCGACGGGCGAGCTCGACAAGATGCTGCTCAAGGTCGCCGACGCCTACGAGCTGCAGGTCACGCGCCGCATCGACGCCATGTTCAAGCTGCTCGAGCCGGCGCTCCTGATCGTGGTCGCCGGCATCGTGGGCTTCGTCGTCGTGGCCCTCTTCCTGCCGCTGATGAAGATCATGAGCTCGGTGGGTTCGCAGTGAAGCCGGCTCCAGCGCCCGCCCGCCCGCCGCAAGGCTCGCCACGCCGTTCGACGCGCGCGCCGGACGTGCCGGCGCGCAGGTGAGCGCGATGCAGTTCCCGCTCCGCGCGCGCCTGCTCTTCGGCGTCACCCTGATCAACACGATCGTGTTCGGCGTCGGCCTGTACTTCCTCTCGCAGCGCGTGAGCCTCGAGCGCGAGCGCGTCGCGGCGGAGTTCACGGAGATGCTGCCGGGCATGCTGCGGCCGACGGTCGACGCGGGCGGCAAGGTGCGCGTGGCCGAGATCCTGCGCTGGCCGTTCTGGCGCAACTTCGCCGACGCGACGATCGTGGCCGCGAGCTGGGACGTGACGGCCCAGGGCGAGATCCGTCCGCGCGGCGCGCAGCTCAATCCGCTGGGACGCGCGCGCCGGCGCGCGGACTTCG
>JBGATX010000154.1:0-6294 GCA_044228975.1 Planctomycetota bacterium
CGCGCAGCGTGAACGCGAGCTCGACCTTCTCCCCCGCCTGCACGTTGAAGCCCGACTTCGCCTCGACGCACAAGCGCTCCGGCAGGACGTTCACGCCGTAGTTCTGCACCTGCGGCACTCCGCGCAGCTCGAAGTCGAGTTGTGGCGACAGACGCGCGCGTCGTCCGATCATCACGCCACCCGGAGGCGCGCCCGCGCCGCGGAACAAGCCCGAGAAACGCACCTCGCCACCGGCGCGGGCGTCCGACTCGGACGCCGCCGCGGGAGCCGTGCACACGCCGGTGAACCACGCGCCGAGCAACGGCCGCAGCACGACCGGCTCGCGCTGCTCCGCGAGCGTGAGCGTGCGGCGCTGTTCGAGATAGACGTAGCGGCCGTCGACCCACACGTCGACCGTCGTCGACGCCTTCGGACACGGCACGCGGAACGATCCGTCGGCCTCCGGCGCACGCCGCGACCAGAGCGTGCCGCGCGGATCGTCGCGCAAGCGCGCGAAGAGCGCGCCCGGATCCTCGTCGAGCGTGACGACGACCTCGTTCGTCTCCGAGAGGCCGCGCGTGTCGAGCATCCACACGACGAGCGTCTCGTCCGCCGGCGCGCCCGCGGGCAGCTCGACGCGGCCCTCGATCCAGCGCGCGCCCTCGAGCTCGAAGTTCTCGTTCGCCTGCGCGCCGCGCACGTCGGCGAGCGCCCGCCCCGGCGACGAGAGCGCTTCGACCGGGCCTTCGCTCGCGGGTGGCGGAGCGAGCGCGAATCTGGCGGACTCGGCGTCGTTCGCGCCAGCGTGAGTCGAAGCGCGGGACGGCGCGTTCGATTCGCTCCGCAACGTGCGATAGAGCCACACGAGGCACGCCGCGACGACGATCGAAATCACGACGAGCACGAGGCGACGCTGTGCGTTCATGCGAAGGCTGCCGCGCCCCTCCGGCGGAGCGCGATGGACATGATGCGCAAGGCGCCGACGGCGACAAGCGACGGCGCCCCGAGAGTGCCGGCCCGTCGACCCGCGTGTTCCGCGGCACTCGACGCCTCCCTCAGCCCGACGCGCGCGCACGCGCCGCGACACGGGGAGTGCCGTGTCGCGTGGCACCGACGCGTCAGCAAGGCCGAACGCGCGCGCCCAGCGGATTCAGCAGCTGCGACGGCTCGACAGCGCACCCGCTCCGGCGCATCCGCGGTGCGTGCGACGTGCGCGCGGGCGCGTTCGACTCGCTGCGCAGCGTGCGGTAGAGCCACACGATGCACGCCGCGACGATGAGCGAGATCACGACGAGCACGATTCGACGCTGTGCGTTCATGCGGAGGCTCCCGCGCCCCGGACCACGGGCGCGCGGCCCATGATGCGCTCCGCGGCGGCGACGACAAGCGCGCGCTCGCGCCGCGACGCGCTACTGCGGCTGCGCCCGGTTCGCGCGCAACCAGGCGAGCAGCGCCGCGAGATCCGCGGGCAACGCCGCTTCGATCTCGATGCGTTCCTTGCTCGTCGGATGCACGAAGGCGAGCCTCGCGGCGTGCAACGCCTGGCGGGTGAGGCGCGGCGCATTCTCGGGCAGGCGCGGGAGCTGTCGCCGGCGCGGCAGGTAGACGCTCTCTCCGACCAGCGGGTGACCGATCGAAGCCAGGTGCACGCGCACCTGGTGACGTCGGCCGGTCTTCGGGAACACGTCGAGCTGCGCGAAGTCGCGGAAGCGTTCCTTGGTCTCGTAGTAGGTCGACGAGAAGCGCGCTCCGGCGGCGGAGGCTCGCGCGCGGCGCTGCGCGCGGCCTTGGAGGCCCTCGATTTCAACCGGCTCGCCCTCGGTCGCCTCGGCGCTGTCGCCGATGATCTCGGGCTCGCGCCGCGTGTCGTCCTCCTCGACTCCCGGCAGCCTGGGACGCACGATCGCGACGCGGTCGCTGCCGCGCGCGCTGCGACCGAGGTGGCATTCGATCCACTCCGAATCGAAGCGCGGCTCGCCGTAGACGAGCGCGAAGTACGTCTTCTCGACCTCGCGCGCGCGGAACTGGCGCTTGAGCTCCTCGAGCGCGCTCTCGTTGCGCGCGAGGCACAGCACGCCGCTCGTCTCGCGGTCGAGGCGGTGCACGACGCCCGGCCGGTCGGCGTCGATCACGCGCGGCAGCGGCCCGAAGTGTTCCTCGGCCCAGTCGGCGGCGCTCTTGTCGCTCGCGGCCGCGTTCTTGTGCGTCAGGATCCCGGCGGGCTTGTCGATCACGACCAGGTCGTCGTCGACGAGCAGCACCTTGGGCTCGATCCAGTCGCGGACGCGCGCCCGCGCGAGCTCCTCGCGCAACTCGACCGCCACGTCCTTGCCGTCCATCGGGATGAGGCCCGGCTTGAGCACGACCTTGCCGTCGAGACGCACGCGGCCGCCCTGGATCAGGCCCTGGATGCGAGTGCGCGACCAGCCGGCCATGTGCGCGACCAGCACCTGGTCCAGGCGCATGGAGCGCTCGGCCTGGGTGAGCTGGAAGGCGAGATCGGTTCCGGGGTGGGTCATCGGGCGGGTCGCGGGCTACAACGCAGCCCATCAGCGTGGCAAGATCCCGCGTGGCTGTCCAGCCGCGCCGCATGTCTTCGCCGCTCCGCTCCACGCCTCCCGCGGTCCTGCTCGTCGACGACGAGCCGCGCACGCTCGAGCTCATCGGCGCCGTGCTCGCGCACCAGGGCTGCACGCCGACGCTCGCGCGCACGCCGCAGGACGCCATTGCGCTCTTGCGCGCGATCGAGTTCGACGCGGTCGTGACCGACGTCGTCTTCGACGGATTTGCCGAGGGCTCGCTGGTGCTCTCGGCCGCGCGCGATCTGCAGCCGCGCGCGGTGGTCGTGCTCATGACCGGCTACCCCGACCTCGAAGCGGCGGTCGCCGCGATCAAGGCCGGCGCGATCGACTACCTGAAGAAGCCCGTCGATCCGATCGTGCTCGCCGCGTTCATCCATCGCGCGCTGCAGGAGCGCGCCGTCGAGAGGGAGGACCTCGCCTTCGGCGATCTCGTCGACATCCTCTCGGCCATGGTCGCGAACACGATCGAGCGCGTCGATCCGTACACCGCCGGCCACGGCTCGCGCACGCGCAAGTACTGCCGCTTCCTGGCGCAGGCGCTGGGCATGGAGCGCTCGCGCATCGAGCGCCTCGAGCTCGCCGCGATCGCGCACGACTACGGCAAGATCTACCTCGACGACCTCTCGTTCCTGACGAAGAACGGCCCGTTGACCGACGCCGAGTTCCGCGCCGTGCAACGCCATCCGCAACTCGGCGCGAAGAAGCTCGGCAACCATCCACAGCTGCAAGAGGTCCGGCGCGTCATCGCCGAGCACCACGAGCGCTGGGACGGCGGCGGCTATCCCAACCGCGTCGCCGGCGATGCGATCTCGCTCTCCGGGCGCATCCTGGCGGTGGCGGAGGTCTTCGATTCGCTCGCCACGAAGCGCTCGTACAAGGAGGTGTGGGAGCTCGAGCGCGTGCTCGAGCTCTTCGAGCGCGGCCGCGGCTCGCACTTCGACCCCAACGTGATCGACGCCTGGCTGCCGATGCTGCGCGAGCACGGCGCGCGCTGGATCCGCGCTCCGCTCGCCGATCTGCAGGCCGCCGGGCTGCTCGCCGATGTCGAGGCGTCACGCGCGAGCGACCCTGCCGGCGGGATTTCCGGGCAGCGGTAGACCGGCCCGCCGCGCGCGGCTAAGAAGGAGTCGCCGTGAGCCTCCTCGCCCCTCTCGCTGCCGTCGTCTCGCTGGCGTGCGCGCAGGAGCCGCGCGCCGTCGAAGTCGTGCCGCCCTCGTGCGCTTTCGTCCCCGGCGGTCGCACGCGCATCGGCAGCGAGGTCGCGGCGGTCAAGAAGCTGCTCGACAACGATCCGGACACGGCCAATTTCGCCGGTCCGCTGTCGTCGGAGACGCCGCAGCACGAGCTCAACGTCCCGAGCTTCTTCCTGATGACGACCGAGGTCTCGAACGAGCAGTACGCCGCCTTCCTGCGCGCCGCGCTCCTGCGTCCGCCGTTCACGTGGGGACGCAAGGCGATCGCCGCGGGACGCGACGGCTGGCTCGCCGACGAAGAGCGCCGACGCGCGGAGGCCGCGTCGAAGGGCGCGGCGACGAAGGACCCGCAGCCGTTCGACCCGCAGCGCTGGTGGAGCGAGAACTGGCGCGGCAAGCCCTTCGAGATCCCCGAAGGCGATGAGCTGCGTCCCGCGGCCTTCGTCGACTTCCAGGACGCCGACGCGTACGCGCGCTGGGCCGGCATGCGCCTGATGACCGAGTTCGAGTACGAGCGCGCCGTGCGCGGCGACAGCACGCGAACGTATCCGTGGGGCGACGACTGGGACGACGAGCGTTACGCCGCGACGAGCCAGCTGAAGCGGCGCGCGGGCGCGTTCCCTGTCGGCAGCTTTCCGGCCGGCGCGAGCAAGCAAGGGATCTTCGATCTCGCCGGCAATGTGTGGGAATGGACCGCGAGTCCGTACACGCCGTTCCCCGGCTACGAGCTCAAGGTCTACGAGTTCGGCTACGGCCCGAAAGTGCGCCAGGTCAACGCCGTCGCGGACTTCAATGCGGAGCAGCGCGTCGTCGTCGGCGGCTCGTTCCAGAACTCGCGCTTGATGGCGCGCGCGACGACGCGCCGCGGCACGGATCCGCTGCAGTCGTCCGACGCGCTCGGCTTCCGCTGCGCGGCGAGCGTGGCGCCGGGCCTCGACATCGCGCTGCGCCTGCTCGAGACGGAGCTCACGCCCAACGCGCGTCCGCACGAGGACGGCGCGGCCGTCGAGTTCGATCCGAGTGCGACGGTCGCAGCGCAGCGCTGGGACTCGCAGCCGAGCGACTACGCGACCGCTCCGAGCGGCTATGCCGTGATCACCGCGCACAGGAGCGTGACCTTCGTCCCGGTGAAGCAGATCGCGGCGACGGACCTGCCGAGCTTCGAGCGCTGGTCGCTCGAGCGCCTGGCGGCGGACGGGAGGCCGTTGACGCTCGGAGTGCTCGCGACGAACGTGCGCCTGGTGGAACCCGAGCTCGACGCGGGCATCTACTTCGTCTCCTACCGCGCGCGCGTCACGCGCCGGCCCGAGCCGCGCGACAAGGAGAACGCGCTGGAGCGCACTCTCAAGCTCGATCCGAGCCTGGACTGGATCGTCTTCAGCGCGCTCGACGGCACTCCCTTGCGCGCGATCAGCCAGCGCATCGAGTGGTCGTCCTTGCGAGCCGCTCGCGTCTCGCTGATCGACCCCGAGAACACGCCGCGCACCGACGAGCCGCCGGTCGGCGAGCGTTCGCTGCGCATGGAGCTGTGCCTGCCGTGCCGCACGACGAAACGCGGCCTGACGTTCACGCTCGCACTGCACGGCGAGCCGGGCACCTTCGCCGGCGCGTGGCGCTGCACGCGCTGAGCGCGCGCGGATCGAACCGCGACCGACGCTCGAGCGGGTCGCGAGCCCGGGGCCGAGCGAGAACGACAGGAGCGCGAGTCGAGTCGCGCTCCTGCACTTCGAACGATTCGTGACGAACCGCGATCACTCGTCGTCGTAGCCGCCGCCGCCACCGCGACGTCCGCCGCCGCCGTAGCCGCCGCGACCGCCACCGCCGCCGCCGCCGGAATAACCGCCGCCGCCGCGGCGATCACCACCGCCTCCGCCGTAGCCGCCGCCACCACCGCCGTATCCACCGCCGCCGCCGCTGCCGCTGCCGCTGCCGCGACTCTGTCCGCCGCCGCCGTATCCACCACTGCCGCCACCACCACCGCCGCCGTAGCCGCCTCGACCACCACCTCCGCCACCGTAGCCACCGCGGCTTCCGCCACCGCCGCCAGCAGCCTGGCGCTCTTCGGCTTCATTGACGCGCAGACGGCGACCGTCGAGCTCCTTGCCGTCGAGCGCCGCGATCGCGGACTGCGCATCCTGCTCGGTCGCCATGCGCACGAACGCGAAACCGCGCGGGCGGCCCGTGTCGCGATCGGCGATCACCGCGACTTCGGTGACCTGACGGCCGTCCGCGGCGAACGCAGCGCGAAGTCCGGCCTCGGTGGTTTGGAAGGAGAGATTTCCGACGTAGAGCTTGGTACCCACAACAATTCTCGTAGACGATTCGATCCGGCTCGCGCGGCGCGGCCAGGAAACAGCAGTGCAGGAGCGCGCGAGCCAGCGTTTCGAGAATCTAGGCAAGAGGCCGCGAACGCGCGACAAAAACCCGGGTGCGCGGGGGGGCGGACGCGTGCGGTGACTGGAAGCAGAAGAGGCGGGTGAAGCGCGTCAGGCAGCTCCGGCGCGCGCGGCGCGCGCCGTGGGCAACGCGCCACATGCGCG
>JBGATX010000154.1:6335-13511 GCA_044228975.1 Planctomycetota bacterium
CCCGAGCGGCCGCAGCGGCCGCTCGGGCTTCGCTGGGTTCAGGTTGGAGGTGCTCGCGCACCGATCACATGGGCGCTGGCGCGCCCGCGCTCAGAGCCCCGCGATGTTGCGCTCGAGCAGCTCGAGCTCGGTTTCGAGCTCGCACAGGCGCGTGCGTTCTTCCGCGACGATCCCGGGGTCGGCGCGTTCGACGAAGCTCGCGTTGGCGAGCTTCGCGCGCACTTGCGCGATGCCCGCGCGCGACTTCTCGGCGCGGCGTTGCAGCACTTCCTTCAACTTCGCGAGGTCGACCTCCCCGGGCAGCGTGACGAAGGCTTCGATGGAGCCGGCGACGGCCGTCGCGGAGTTCGGCGGACGCGGAAACGTCTCCCCCACTTCGTAGGACTCGAGGAACGCGAGCGCGCGCACGGTCGCTTCGTGCTCGGTGAGCACGGCGCGATCGCCCGCGTTGCGCGAGGCGATGCGCGCGACGAGCGACTTGCGCTCGCCGATCGTCGTCAGGTTGCGCACCTGGCGCACGGCGCGCACGAGGTCCTGGATGACCTGCATCTGCGCCTCGACGCGCGCGTCGCGCGCGAGACCGTGGCCGTCGGGCCAGCTGGCGTTCATCAGCATCGGCGCCTGCTCGCCCAAGGTCTCGTGCAGCGCCTTCCACAACACCTCGGTGACGTAGGGCGTGAACGGGTGCAGCATCGCGAGCGAATCGGCGATGACGCGCGCGAGCGTGCCGCGCGCGGCGGGTGCGCTCGGATCGTCGGCGTTCGTCAAACGCGGCTTGACGATCTCGACGTACCAGTCACAGAAGTCGTTCCAGACGAACTGGTAGAGCAGCGTGGCGGCGTCGTTGAGCTGGTAGTCCTCGAGGTTCTGCGTGACGCGCTCGCGCACTTCGGCGAGACGCGAGAGGATCCAGCGATCTTCGAGACGCGCGGCGGACGCCAGCGTCCCGTCCGTTCGCGGCCCGGCCATGTTCAGCATCACGAAACGCGTCGCGTTCCAGACCTTGTTCGCGAAGCGGTAGCCCTGGTCGAATCGATCGGGCGAGAGCTTGACGTCCTGCCCTTCCTTCGTGAGCAGGATCAGCGAGTAGCGCACGGCGTCCGCGCCGTACTTGTCGATCATCTCGATCGGATCGATGCCGTTGCCGGCCGACTTCGACATGCGCCGGCCCTTGGCGTCGAGCACGGTCGCGTTCAGGTTGCAGACCGCGAAGGCGCAGCGCTGGTCCTGCGGCAGATGATCCATGAACTCGTACCCGGCGATGATCATGCGCGCGACCCAGAGGTAGATGATCTCGCGCGCCGTCGAGAGGAACTGCGTCGGGTAGAAGCGCTCGAGGTCGGGCGTGATCTCGGGCCAGCCGAGCGTCGCGAACGGCCACAGCCAGGACGACGCCCACGTGTCCAAGACATCCTGATCCTGGCGCACGATCGGTTTGCCGGTCTTCGGATGAGGAGAGCCGAGCGCGAGGTCGGTGCGCGACGCGACGCCCACGCCGTCGGCGTCGTACCACACGGGGATCTGGTGCCCCCACCACAGCTGGCGCGAGATGCACCAGTCGTGCACGTTCTCGAGCCAGTCGAGATAGACCTTCTGCCAGCGCTCGGGACGGAATTGCAGCGTGCCGTCCTTCGCCGCGCGGATCGCGGGCACGGCGAGCGGCTTCATCGAGACGAACCACTGCTCGCTGATCAACGGCTCGATGACGCTCTTCGAGCGGTCGGAGATGGCGACGTTGTGCGTGTAGTCCTCGACCTTGCCGAGCAGGCCGAGCTCCTCGAGCTTCTTCGCCACCGCGTCGCGCGCCTTCTCGCGCGCGAGCCCGGCGAA
Organism: Planctomycetota bacterium; assembly: GCA_044228975.1. Lineage (GTDB taxonomy): Bacteria > Planctomycetota > UBA1135 > UBA1135 > JADJNY01. The sequence goes on from JBGATX010000154.1 coordinate 8,166, forward strand.
CTCGCCGCCGTTCGTGTTGAGGATGCCCTTCTTGTCGTAGATGTTGACGACCGGGAGGTGGAAGCGCTTGCCGCGCTCGTAGTCGGCCGGATCGTGGCCCGGCGTGACCTTCACGGCTCCGGTGCCGAACTCCATCTCGACCGTTTCGTCGAGCACGATCGGGATCTCCCGCCCGACGATCGGCAGCACGAGCGTCGCGCCGTGCAGCGAGGTGTAGCGCTCGTCCTTGGGGTTCACCGCGACGCCCGTGTCGCCCAGCATCGTCTCCGGGCGCGTCGTCGCGACGGTGACGAAGACGTCGGGCCGGCCCTTCACGGGGTAGCGCAGCTGGTAGAGCTTGTCCTTGCGCTGGACGTAGTCGATCTCGTCGTCGCCGACGGCCGTCTCGAGCACGCAGTCCCAATTGACGAGGCGCGGACCGCGATAGATCAGGCCTTTCTCCCACAGGCGCACGAACGCCTCGCGCACGGCGCGCGAGAGCATCGGCTCCATCGTGAAGCGCGTGCGCGACCAGTCGCACGAGAAGCCCATGCGACGGAACTGCTCGAGGATGTAGTCGCCGTGCTTCTCCTTCCAGGCCCACACGCGGCCGAGAAACGCGTCGCGCCCGAGGTCGTTGCGCGTCTTCTTCTCCTTCTCGTAGAGCTCGCGCTCGACCACGGCCTGCGTGGCGATGCCCGCGTGGTCCGTGCCCGGCACCCACAGGGCCGCCCAGCCCTGCATGCGTCGAAATCGAATCACGATGTCCTGCACCGTGTTGTTCAGCGCATGACCCATGTGCAGCACGCCGGTCACGTTCGGCGGCGGGATCATGATCGTGAAGGTCTTCTCGCCGTGGACGCGCGGCTTGGGCTGGAAGCCGCCGGAGGCCTCCCATTGCGCGTAGATCTGCTTCTCGAACTCTGCCGGGGTGAATCGCGTCGATAGTTCCATGGAGGGCCGGCCAGCGTAACGACCTCGGCGCGCGACGACGAATGCTGCGCCCGCTCGCGCGAGCGCTCGCCGCGTGTCGAACCGCTCTTCGCCGCAGGCGCGCTGGAGGGCGCGCGCTCGCACGGCGCTCGCCATCGTCGGTGGACGGAATTCCACGCGAAATTCCTCCAGACCGCCGCGCCGAGATCACCTGGGAGCCGGACGCGATCGTCCACCTTCCAGTCCCGCTCACCGGAAAGCCCATCGCACCATGAAGATGCTCTCGAAGCTCCTCGCCTCGGCCCTGCTCCTCCTCTGTGCCAGCGCTCCCGCCGCCGCGCAGTGCCTCAACCCCGACGGGCTCAACTTCGGCGCCCCGTGCAACGGCGCGCAGGCGACCGTGCGCGAGCTCGGCTTCATCCAGCCCGCGCTCGGCATCTGCTTCAAGGACTGCGGCGTGATCGGCACGTCGAACTACACCGCGCGCTGGAGCGTGACCAACCCGTTCTACGGCGGGGTCGCGGCGCCGTCGTGCGCGTGGTTCCAGATCGGCCTGCAGCTCTTCCAGGGTCCCAACCTGCGCTGGGTCGGCCGCTTCCACATGACCTACTCGCGCACCTGGTCGGAGTCGAAGGCGCCCGGCCAGCAGTACCAGGTCTGGCGCTACCTCGTGAACGGCGACATGCGCCCGACGAGCGCGAGTGCCTTGCCGTGCGGCCTGCCGAGCTGCATCGCGGCGTTCGGCGGCAACATGCGCGTCACCGGATACGTCGACTACGCCCGCGACTGCGCGAGCGGCGTGTACGAGCGCGCGTGGATGCTCACGCACGCATGCGACTCCGTCGATCACGCCGCCGGCTACCCGCGCGCGGGTGTGTTCCACCCCGACCGCTACTTCTCGTTCGTCGGCCCGTCGTGGGGCTTCATCCCTGGCGCCGGCGCGACGGTCGAGTCCGGCCCGCTCACGAAGGAAACGCTGCGCCGTTGGGCCGTGCCCGTGCTGCCCGCGCGCTGCACCGTCGAGGAGACGCTGGTCGCCGGCTCGATCGCCCCGAACCCGAGCGTGTGCCTGTGCGGCGTCGGTCCGGCGAACTGGCACCAAGGATCGCTGCTCGCCGCCGGCTCGGCCGGCACGACGATCTCGCCCTTCCCCGGCAGCGACCCGTTCCGCTCGTTCCCCGTCGGCAGGTGGACGGTGCCGCTCGCGTTCCCCGGCGTCGAAGAGGTGCGCTGGAACTCGAACGAAGCGCAGTGGGTCGAGTGCACCGGCAGCGCGCGCAACGAGTACTACTTCGGCGTGACCACCGCCGGCGGCTTCCCCGCGATGTCGTGGAACCCGGGCACGCCGTCGGTGCCGCTGCCGCTGATCTTCCTCGACCAGGCGAACTCGTGCATCCTCCCCGGCGGCATCGCGACGAGGAACGAACCGTACCGCAGCGATCACATCGTCAACGCGAACCTGTGATGCGCGCGGCAGCGCTCGGGCGGCCGTCCAGGCGTCGAACGCGAGCGGCGACCACGCAGGTCGCCGCTCGTTGCGTAGCGAGCTCACGCGTCGCGGCTCGAGCGAACGCGCGGCTCCCGCGCGCGCAACCGGAGGGGCAGCGCTACTGCAGCAGCAGCGAGACCGAGTTGGAGCCCATGTTCGCCACGGCGAGATCGAGCAGGCCGTCGTGCGTCGCGCCGCCGATCGCGACGCTCGTCGGGCACGGCGCCGTCCCGCACCCGTCGCTCGCCGTGAAACTTCCCCCGAATGCCCAGCGACACGCTCTCGCGGTCGGAAAGGTACTCGGAGTCGTTGACGAGCACTGCAGCACGCGGCGCGCACACTGCCATACACCACACCCTGGCTGAGCAACATCTTCTCTGTATTTTCGTGGTGGGATTTCAGCCGTTGTCCAGGGTGATGTAGACGCGTCCGGTTTCCCAGTCGTCGCTGATCTCGGCCAGCACAGCGCTGACCAGTCTGAGCAGAGACGACTCATTGGGGAACAGCGTCGCGACGCGGGTACGACGCTTGATCTCTTTGTTCAATCGCTCCAGCACGTTGGTCGTGCGGAGCATCCGACGGTGCGAAGAGGGCAGCGCGAAGACGCTCAGGCTCTCCGGCACATTCTCCTCCATCCACTCGGCCAGCTTCGGCGCAGTCTCTCGGTACTGCTTCACGGTCGCAGCCAGGCGGCGCTCGGCCTCAGCGCGGTCGGGCGCGTTGAAGACGACGCGCAGCGACTCGGCGACTTCACGTCGCATCGGTAGACGTGGCACGAAACTCATCGCGTTGCGCTGCAGGTGGAACTGGCAGCGCTGCCAGGGCACGTTCGGCATGCGAGCTTGCAGCGCAGCCTTGAGGCCCTGATGGCTGTCGCTCGAGACGAGCTTCACGCCGTACAGCCCGCGGTCTTGCAGCTCGCTGAGGAATTCGCGCCAGTGCACCTCGGCCTCCGAGAGCTTGACGCTGACGCCGAGGATCGAGCGCTTACCGTCTTCGCGAATGCCGATGGCCGACAGCACCGCGCAGCTCACGACCGAGCCTCCGTGACGCACTTTCTCGTAGCGCGCGTCGAGCACCAAGTACTCGCAGCGACCGAGCGGACGCTTGCGCCACGCCGCGAGTTCCTCGTCGAGCGCCGCAGACGCACGAGAGACCTGCGTCGACGACACGTCCACGCCGCACAGCTCGCGCGTGATCTCCGCCACGCGTCGCGTCGACACGCCTTGCACGTACATCTCCGCGATCGCGAGCTTGAGCGCGCGCTCGCTGCGCACGCCGCGTTCGAGTGCGTGGGGGTAGAAACCCTCGGCGCCGTCGGGGAGTCCGCGAACTTGTGGCACACGCAGATCGATCGCGCCCGCGCGCGTCGCGACGCGCTTGGACTTGAAGCCGTTCGCGAAACCGCGCCGTGTCTCGGTGCGCTCGTACGGCGCGGCTTGCAGAAACGCCGAGCGCTCGAGCTCCATCGCTTCGTTCAACAGGATCTGCAGGGCGTTGGCCATTCCGTCGAAGCCGTGCTCGGTGAGGAGTTCAAGAACTTGCGTGAAGGCGGTAGGATCGGAGTCGTGGTGAGGCATCGGTTCTCTCGGTGGTTGGTAGTGCTTCCACCAGGAAAACGGCGGGTGCCCGCCACTTCCAACTACTTGACTCCGGCGTTGCCTTGCGGCTCCGCTACGGCTCGCTTCGCTCGCCTCCGCGTCGCCGCAAGGCAACACCGACCGCGAGCGCAGCGCGTCGCTGAATCAGTAGTTGTGAATTACAGAAAGAACGTTACGCCAACCACACCCTCAAGGCCCCCGAATTCATCGAGAGTCGAGAGCATCAATCAACGCCCCAATCGCGGCCTCCCGACGTCGCTTCAACGCCTCGTTCAGTTGCGCAAAGCGACGGGTGAGTTCGGTGTTCGGCGTACCCGGATTCTCAACCGCCATCGCTTTGAGCGGAGCGGATGCTCTCTCGAACTCCGCCTGTGCATCTCGAATCGAGTTCGCGGCACGGATCACATGAGGTGACACTCCGTCCGAGTAGGGCGACAAAGCTCGCTCAACCAAGACGCGACCGAGTTCTGGATCCAGGACAGCTAGCCAACCAGTTGGCGCGTTGCCAGGTTTCACACCATTTCGATCATCTGAACCAACCACTAGCGGTGTTCTAGGCCGGTCATCGACGCTTCCACCGCTAAGCTGGAGCGTATCGTTCGGGGCTCGCCCCCACTGCTTTGCCGAATCTTGCAGAGCTGACCGGAGTGTGTCGACGACCGTCCCCACTGCGTCCAGTGCATCTCTGTCATGTTGGCTCAATACACAAACATGAGCCTCGTCACCCGTGCCCAGGCGCGCGGGCAGTCCTGTTCCAATCAATACGCCAACAACAAATGCTACCAAAGCCAGCACTGTCGTTGCCATCCACTGTCGAGATGTCATCATGTATAAGAAATCTCATCCATATAGTCAAAGCAGTGTGGATTCTGAATCAACGCTCGGGAGTACCGAACCATGGTCCGGGCACATTGAACCTTCTGCCGCGCGCATTCGCGCTCCATGACGGTCCTAGACAACTGCCCGTCCGAGTCAACGAATCCCACCAAACACCCCATGCACAGGCGACAGAAAATGCAGTTTGTACATCTTTCATTGCAGAACTCGACAATTGGGCGCATCATTCCTTCCCAGGCCGAGACATCAATACCGCCCTTATTGACATTACCAATCGCGAACTTCTCAGAGACGCGCTCACATGGGAGGATCTGACCGTCCGCGGCCACATACAGTTTCTTCAGTCCAGGGACACACATTCCCATTGGGTTAATGTAGTCGCCGAGCGGCGTAGTGACGCGCTTGTGAATCGCCAACATTTCAACTTCGAACAGTTCTCGGAGAAAACTCCTGCGGCCTGAATCAATTTTGACCTTAGCTAGCGAGTCCCACCAGGACGATTCGAGA
>JBGATX010000155.1:0-14866 GCA_044228975.1 Planctomycetota bacterium
CGGCGCGGCGGGCTCGTCGAACGTCGAGCCCTCGAGATCGGCGACGTGCACGGTGAACGACACGGCGCAGTCGAGCTCGGCGATCGGCGGCTCGCCGCTCTCCGGCGGCTCTTGCGGATCCTGTCGGGCCGCGCTCGCCGCGCTCCCCCACGGCCAATCGAAACGCGTCCAGCGCGGCGCGTGACGCGCGACGTCCGGACGCGAAGGCGGAGCCGCGCGCGCGTCGAGCACGAGGGCCTCGCCACCGAGCAGCGCGCGCCGCGGCCAGAGCGTGCGCGCGTCGCGCGGACCTTCGACGGCGAGCTCCTCGCCGGCGCGCAGCTCGATCCGGCACGCACCGCCGCTCAGCCCGCGCACGCCGAGCGCGCAGCGACCGAGCGCGAGACGCCAGCCGCCCGGCGCTTCGAGCGCGAGCGAGCCGCGGCGCAGCTCGAACTCGAGCTGACCGAGCTCGCTCACGACGCAGGTCACGTGCGCGGCTTCGCCGGGCAGCGTCAGCACGTCCTCGGTGCGCCGCCATTCGAGCGTGCACGGGCCGTCGATGATCACGCTGCCGAGGCTGCTCCACACGAGCTCCGCGCGCGATCCCGCGCCGACCTCGAGGTGCGCGCGTTCGCCCGCGCGGCGCTCGAGCAGCGGCGAGACGACGTGCACGGCGCCGCTCTCGTCGACGAGCTCGACGCGTCCGCTGCGCGCGAGGACGCGAGCGGAAATTTCTTCCTGCTGCGCCGACGCTTCGACGGGACGGACCGTCGCGGACGCGATCTGGAGCGAGCAGGCGAGGAGGGAGCCGAGCACGAGGACACGCACGACCGATGGCCGTGCCGCTTCCATCGGCACGGACGTCGCTCGCACTTGCGGTCCCGCTGGCGCGCGGCCGCGCGAGGAGCCACGAAAACGGCCTCGAACGGCACGGCCGGGCTTCGACGGGGCCCCGCGGCCGCGCGCGCGAGCTACTTCGGCGCCAGACGGCGGCGCAGGAAGCGCGCCCGCAACCCGTCGCGCACGCTGGGCTCGACGAGCTCGTCGCGCGGCACGTCCTCGCTCATCGCCTGCACGTGCGCCTTCTGCACCTGCACACCGAGCGGGTTGAGCAGCTCGAGCGAGGGCTCCGACACGAGGCCGAGGTACACGCCCAGGCGCAGGTTCGAGAGGTGCGCGAGCGCCGCGTCGGTCGCCATCGAGCGCGCCGTGCGCAACAGGCCGAGCGAACGAGCGACGCGATCGGTCAACGCGGCGCGCTGCTCGAGCCCCAGCGCCTCGCGCACGCGCCGCTCGAACTCGATGATGCGCGGCACGAGCGCGGCGAGGTCGTCGAGCAGCTGCGCTTCGCTGCGGCCGAGCGTTATCTGGTTCGAGATCTGGTAGAAGTCCCCCGCCGCGCGGCTGCCTTCGCCGTACATGCCGCGCACGGCGAGGCCCGTGCGCTGCGCCGCGGTGAAGACCTTCTCGAGCTCCTCGCGCACGAGGCTCAAGCCCGGCAGGTGCAACATGACCGACGCGCGCAAGCCCGTGCCGACGTTCGTCGGGCAGCCGGTCAGGTAACCGAGCTCGGTGTCGCACGCGAACTCGAGGTCGCGTTCGAGGCGCTGGTCGAGCTCGCGCACGCGCGCGAACGCGCGCTCGAGCTGGAAGCCGGCGTCGATCGACTGCAGGCGCAGATGGTCCTCCTCGTTGACCATCACGGAGATCGACTCGGCGGCGCCGAAGGCCACGGCGCGCCCCGGCAGCGCCTTCTGTCCGTCGTCGGCCGGCACCAGATCGCGACTGACGAGGTGGCGCTCGCGCAGCATCAGGCGCACGAGCGGCGCGACGGCCGTGAGCGCGACCCAGTGCGTCTCGCCGTCGAGGCTCGCGGCCTCGAGCGGCTGGCGCACGCGTTCGGCGAGCTCCTCGGCGCGCTTGGGCTCGAGGCGCACGGCGAAGGGGAACTCCGCCAGGTTGCGCGCGAGGCGCATGCGGCAGGAGACGACGACGTCGGACTGCGGACCCTCGCCCGAGAGCCAGCTCGGAACGCGTTCGGCCAGTTGTTGAGGATCCAAGGCAGAGGGCTCCGCGCGCGCGAAACGGGCTGGCTTATAGCGCACCGATCCGCGGCGCGGAAGTGTGGGCTCCGACACCGGCGCAACGGGGCGGCGCGAGTGCTCGCGCGCGCGGTCGCGGCACGGCGCTGGAGCTCTCGCGTGGCGCCGTGCTCGCGCTCGCCCGCGATTCGGCGGGCGCGCCCGACGATCAAGGTTGCACGCGCACCTCGACCGCCGTCGTCGCGTTGAAGCCGGCGCCCGTGCTCGCCGCGTCGCGCACGTGGGCCTGCACGAAGCTCGACGTGCCCGGCACGAAGGGCGCATGGCCGCCCAGGGCCTGCGTCCAGCGCAGCGGCAAGTGCAGCGCTCCGCGCGCGTCCGCGAGACCCCGTCCCAGGCGCGCGAGCGGACGCGGATCGACGAGCAGGCGACCGTCGCCGAAAGGCAGATCGGCTGCCGCGCGGCCGGCGAAGAGCACGCACGCCTCGCCGGGAGGCGCGAAGTGCAGGTCGAAGGCGAGCTCGTCGGCCGTGACGCTCGCGAAGCCGAACGGCACGAGCGTCGCCCCGGCTCCGGCGGAATTCGGCGTCGGCGCGCCGTAGACGCGCGCGTCGGGGCGGAAGAGGACGAACGTCGGCTGGAGCAGGCCGCCCGCTCCGCTCGGCACGAACGCGTCGACGAACTGTCCGGTCGCGAGCTCGTAGCGCAGCACGGCGTTCGTCGCGAGGCTCGCGACGTAGAGCCGTCCGTCGGGCCCGAACGCGACCGCGCTCGGCGCGTCGAGTCCGCCCGTCTCGTTCACCGGCGTCGACGGGTTGTCGATCACGACGTTGCGCACGAACGCACCGGTCGCCGCGTCGAGCGCGACGACGCGATCGTTCGCTTCGCTCGCGACGTAGGCGAAGCCGTCGCCGGGGAACGCGATCATGCGCGGGCGCGAGATGCCGGAGGTCGCGTTGCTCGCGAAGATGCCGAGGTACCCGCCGTTCAGGCCGGAGTAGCGCTTGATCTGGTTGTTGAAGTAGGCCGGCACGAAAAGATCGCCGCCGGTCCCGAAGCTCATGCCCGCGTCCGGCCCATTGAGTCCGCCCGCCGCGGCCGCGACGAACACGTCGACGAACGCTCCCGTGCGCGCGTCGTAGCGCAGCACGCGGTTCTGGCTGAAGCTCGCGACGTAGACGCGCTCGTCGCGGCCGAACACGACCGCCGAGGGAGAATCGAGCCCGCCCGTCTCGTCGGCGGGGGTCCCGGGGTCGTCGAAGATGAACGGGCCGAGGAACGCGCCGCTGTCGCCGTCGAAGCGCAGCACGCGATCCGTGAGCTCGCTGCACACGTACGTCGCGCCGTCGGGACCGACGGCGATGCCGAGCACGCCGTCGAGGCCGCCGGGAGCGAACGCGCCGAGGCTCGCGCCGCTCTGCGCGTCGCAGCTCGCGACGCCATCGAAGCCGTAGCCGGCGACGAGCAGCCGGTCCGAAGCACGCGCGAAGGAGGTCAGTGCGAGCAGGACGAGGGAGCGCGAGACGAGGTTGTGCATGGGATCAGGATGCACGCTCGCTCGCGCGCGCGCTGTCACGCCCTTGCGCAACTTGCGTTGCGCGCGCGGGCGGACCGTGCAACGTGCGCTGGCGCTCGGGCGGCGTGCGCGCTCGCTCGTGCGGACCGAGGAGTCGCTCGCGAGCCGAATGAGTCTCGCCGGGGCGCCGGATCGAACTCACTCACGCGCCGATCGAGACTGGCTCATGCGCCGGGTAGAGCTCGCTTACGCGCCGGGTGGAGCTCGCTTACGCGCCGGGTAGAGCTCGCGTACGCGCCGGGTAGAGCTCGCTTACGCTCGGGGCGCGCGCTCGCCCCGCTCGAGCCCGGCACCGAGCTCGTGCGCCAGCGCCGCGCGATGCTTCACGCGCGCGCGCAAGGCCGAAGGTGTCAGGCCGAAGTGCGCGCGGAACTCGCGCGTGAGATGGCTGTGGCTGGCGAACCCGAGCTCGAGAGCGATCGAGAGCAGGCCTTCGCGCGAGCCGAGCACGCGCTCCAACGCGCGCTGCAGGCGCACGCGCCGGCGCCAGGAACTCATCGTCAGGCCCGTCTCGGCGCGGAACGCGCGGCAGAGAGCGAAGGGCGACGCGTCGAACTCGCGGGCGAGGCTCGCCAGGCCCGCGTCATCGACGCCGCGCTCGAGCGCACGCTCGAGCCGCGCGCGCAAGGCGACCGCGAGCTGCGCCTGCGCCGCGAGCGGCGCGTGTCGCATCGCACCTTCGCCGGCCGCGAGGCGCTCAGGATCGACGCGCGGCGCGCGAGCGCGACGAGCAGGACGCCGAACGGCTCTTCGATCTCGAGCGCGGAAATCTCGCGCTCGCGTGCGTGCGCCGCGCGCGCGCGTGCGAACCAGAGCTCGAATGCGAGCGTCGTTGCCGCGTCGGGCGGCAGCGCGGCGAGCGCGAACGGTCGCTCGGGTCGCTCGAGCGCGCGGGGATCGACGATCGACCACGCTGAGTTCAATGCCGCCTCGCTCACGGTGATCCACGCTCCGCCGTCGCCGCAGCCGTGCGGATGGCTCGTGCGATAGGTCTCGCCGCGCGGAAAGAAGACTACGCTGCCGGGCTCGACGAACACCTCGCGCCCGCCGACGTGCTTCACGTAGGTGCCGCGGCGGTGCAGGTTGAACGCCTGGTTCACCGTCGCGCCCTCTGGGCCGGAACCGCGATGCCCGAGCTTGCAGTCGTACTCGCCGAGCGCGACGAGCGGCGTCGTCGCGAGGCGCGAGAAGGTCTTCGAGGGCGGAGAGAAGCTCATGAGCGGCGTGCAGGTCTCGTCCTCCTTGAACCTATCCTCGGCGCGCGCGCTCGGTACCGAGTCGGACAGGAAACGGCGCGCGATTGACGCTTTCGTACACGCCGACGAGCATGGCGGCATGGACGCGACGACTCCCTCGCGCTGGATCACGGTCGAAACCGGATCGATCGCGCGCTTGATCGTGCTGCAGGCGGAGCTCGAAGCGAACGACATCCCGACGCTCGTGCCCGAGCTCAACATCGGCATCGTCGACCCCTTCATCCGCGGCGGCGGCACCGGTTTCGACTACGAACTGCGCGTGCCCGCGCCAGCCGCGGAGCGAGCGCGCGCGTTGCTCGCCACCTGGGATCCCAAGGCGCTCGCGCGCGAGGAGAGCGCCGTGCACGGAGCGATCGAGACGGAAGAAGCGCCCCAGGACTCCGGTCTCGCGGAGTTGCGCCACGTCGCGCGCCGCATGCGCTGGTGCGTGGTGAACTTCTGGTTCGTCCCCTACGGACTGTGGCTCGCATTCGGCTACTGGCTCGATCCGCGGCGCGCGCAGTTGAGCGCGGGCGAGCGACGAGCGAACCTCACCGCGACGCTGCTGCTCGTCGCGTTCACGGGCGTCGCGTTCGTCACCCTCGCGCTGTGGTTCGACCTCGTGCCGCGGCGCTGAGACGACCAGCGCGCGGTCGGCGCCCGCGAGGTCGCTCGCGCCGGGCACCGCGGCGCTCCTGCTCGATCGGGACGCTAGGCAAGGGAGCGCGGGCTCTCTAACGTGCCTCTCGTTCCGCCTCGTCCCCCACCCTCGATTGGAGATCCGATGATCCTTCGGCCGTTGCACGTGCGCGCTCTCGTCCTCGTGACGTCGGTTTGCGGCGTGTTCTTCTGCACCTCGCTCGCCCGCGGCCTCGATCCGCAGAATCCGCCCAAGCCCGGAGCGGAAGGGCGCGGTGATGCGCCGCAAGGTGGCCCCGAGCGCCCGCGAGGTCCGCGCGGTGAACGCGGCCCGCCGAGCCTGCACCAGTCGATGGAGCAGCTCGGACGTGCCATGGAACAAGTCGAGAAGACGATCGGCGACGCCACGAAGAGCGAGGAAACGATCACGGGACTCGGCCGCATGATCCAGTGCGCCGGCGGATCGGTCGCGGGCATGCCCAAGAGCGGAGCAAGAGCCCGAGACACGCGCGCGGCCTTCAAGAACACGTTCCGCCGCGAGATGCTCTTGATGACGCGGCAGCTCGTGGACATCGAGCTCTCCGTGCTCGACGGCAAGCACCCGCAAGCCGCGGAGATGTTCAAGAAGGTCGCGGACGCGACGCCGCGCACGAGAAGTTCGGCGGCGAAGAGGACGAGCACGAGCACCGTGGCGGAGAGGCGCCGGCGCCGAAGAAGTAGTCGCGCAGGGCGCGCGCCACGGCGCAGCGAGGATTCGCGGACCGGGGCCGAGCAAGCCTTCGTCACCGCAGTCCCGTCGCGCCTCGCGGCAGCATGCGCGCGACGTGCGCGCACGGTCGCGATCGACGAGGCGACTCGGCCGGGTGGCGTTGCCCGAGCGCGGAGCGCTCGCGCTTCGCTCAGGGCGTCGGCTTCTTCGGGCCGAGGGCGCGCTTGAAGCCTTTCCAGCGGCTGCGCAGGTGCGAGCGCAGGAGCTCGATCAGCTCGTGCTGGCGGCGCAGTTCGGCGGCGGCGCGCTCGATCTGAGCGCGCGCGTCGGCGAGCTCCTGGTCGGACTGGTTGCGCGCGTGCGTCTGGCGCTCGACCTCGCCGCGCAGCGCGGATTCCTCGGCGCGCAGCTCGGTCACGACGGCGCGATGGCCGGAGAGATCCTGCTCGAGCGCGCCGATGACGTCCTTGTGCTCGGCGAGCTCGCGCTCGCGCAGCGCGAGCGCTGCTTGGTGCGCGGCGACGTCGTTCTCGAGGCTCGCGATGGCCTCGCCGCGCGCACGCACCTCGCGTTCGGTCGCTTCGAGCACGCGCTTGTGCTCGCCGAGGTCGCGCTCGAGATCGGCGATCGCGTTCTTGTGCGCGCCGAGGTCGCGGCGCACGTCCTCGAGCTCGAGCGCGAGGCCCTTGCGCGCTTCGGTCTCCGCGCCCAGGCGCTCGCGCGTGTCGTCGAGATCGCGCGCGAGCTCCATCACGCGCGCTTCGAGGTCGGCTTGCACGCGCGCGAACGCGGCCTGTTCCTCCTGGCGCACGGCGAGCAGGTGCTCGATCTCGCGCTGGTAGCCCTCGGACAGCGCGCGCACCTGCGCCAGCACGCCCTTGTGCTCCGCGAGCTCGACCTCGAGCTCCTTCACGACCTGCTTGTGCCCGGCGAGATCGCTCTCGAGCGTCTCGCGCTCGGCCTTCGACTCGCGCGCGAGCACGTCGAAGCGTTCCTGTTGCGCGACGAGATCGCGCTCGAGGTTCGCGACGGTCTCCTTGTGGCCTTCGAGGTCCGCTTCGAGCGTCTCGATCGATTCCTTCTGCTCCGTTTGGCGTTCGAGCGACTCCTCGAGCGAGCGCTTGTGGCCCTCGAGGTCATCCTCGAGGTCGCGCACGGTTTGACGCAGATCCTCGCGCTCCTTCTGCGACGCCTCGTGCGCGCGCTCGAAGTCGACGAGCTCGAAGGCGAGCTCGCTCACGCGCGTCAAAGCACCGGCGGGCGCGGCGAGCGGCTGCTGGAAGCGCGCTCCGCTCGGCAGCGGCGCATCGGCGAAGGCGGCGACGATCGCGTGGCGATAACACGGCGGCGTGTGGTCGCTCTCGTACAGGCGCGCGTTGTAGAAGCGCTGGAATCGGCTCGCGATGCCGCGCAGCTCCGGCCGGTAGTCCATGTACATCGACATGCACAAGGTCGCGAGCCAGCGCTCGAGGTTGCCGTGCGCGACGCTCTTCACGCGCGCGCCGAGACCCTGGAGCTGCGCTTCGACCGCGCCGCGGTCGGGCAAGCCGTTGTGTCGGTGCTCCTCGAGGTAGCGGTGCTCGACGCCGAGCTTGTCCTTCAGGAACTGCTGCAGGATGCGCTCGGCTTCCTCGACCTCGCGCGCCTGGTACGGACCGGCGAGGATCACGTGGCGTCGCGCGACGCGCGCGCACTCGCCGACGAAGGCCTGGCGCAGCTTCGGCGGCACGTGCTCGAGCGTGTCGAAGGCGCACACGAGGTCGAAGCTCTTGTCGGCGAAGGGCAGCTTCGCGCCGTCGCCGAGCACGAGCGGCCGTTCGTCCGATGGCTCGATGTCGACCAGCGTGACGAGATCCTCGGGCAGGAACGCGCGCAGGAGCGCCGTGCGTCCGCCGACGTCGAGGATGCGCATGCGCGTCTTCGGCGGACGCAGCTCGCCCACGAGCTCCGCGACGAGGCGATAGCGCTGGTATTGATCGAACGGGAGCGCGAGCACGTCGAGCGCGGGCTTCATGCGAGCGAGTCCTCGCGGCGCTCGCCGGCGCTCGTGCGCCGCACGAGGGACCAGCGGCACGGCAGGTAGAGCATCCCGTGCTGGTGGTGGCGCGTGTCGACGACCTCGAAGGTCACGGCGTGCTCGCGGTGGTCGATCGCCGTCGGCGCGGCCTTGCTGTGGTCGTAGAGGAAGGTCGTGATGTAGTACTGCCCGGCGAGCAGCGGCATGCGCTCGAAGTTCATCTCGACCTCGCCCTCCTCGCCCGGCTCGGCCGCGTCGATCAGGATCGGCTGCTCGCGCCAGTGGTGGTTCGCGCCGTTCACGTACGTGCCGTCGGAACGGTAGATGCCGATGCCGAAGACCGGCTGGCGCGCGGAGCGCAGCACGCGGTAGCGCACGCGCACGCGGAAGGGCTCGCCGCTCTTGAACACGAAGCCCGCTTCGCCGGCCGCGTCGAGCATGTCGACCTCGAAGGTCTCGATCTCGCCCGTGCCCCAGCGCGGATAGGTGTTCGTGCCGCGGTTCAAGGTCGAGAGGCGCTCGTTGCCGCGCGCCTTGGCGCGTTTCAGGTACTCGTCGGCGACCTTCTCGGCGTTGCCCTGCTCGAGCACCTCGCCCTTGTCCATCAGCACGACGTGCTGGCACATCGATTTCACGGCGCCCATGTCGTGGCTGACGAAGATCGTCGTCTTCCCCTGCTCGCGGAAGGCGTTCAGGCGGTTGATGCACTTGCCCTTGAAGTGCTCGTCGCCGACGGAGAGAGCCTCGTCGATCATCAGGATGTCCGGATCGACGCTCGCCGCGACGGCGAAGCCCAGGCGCACGTACATGCCCGAGCTGTAGGTCTTGACCGGGCGCTCGATGAAATCGCCGAGCTCGCTGAAGTCGACGATCGCCTGGAATCGGCCGGCGATCTCCTCCTCGCTCATGCCGAGGATCGAGCAGGCGAGGTGGATGTTGTCGCGCCCGGAGAACTCGGGGTGGAACCCGGCGCCGAGCTCGAGCAGCGATGCGACGCGGCCTTGGACGTGCAGCTCGCCGGTCGTGGGCAGCGTGATCCCCGTGAGCAGTTTCAGGAGCGTCGATTTCCCCGCGCCGTTCTCGCCGATGATGCCGACCGTCGAGCCGTGCGGCACGTCGAGGTAGACGTTGCGCACCGCCCAGAACTCGGTGTGCAGCTTCTTGCCGGGCAGCACCATTTCCCACAAGCGATGGATGGGCTTCGCGTAGATGCGATACGCCTTCGACAGACCGCGCGCGAGGATCGCGCTCGTGCCCGCTCCCTGCTCGGGACCGCGCGCGCTCGACGAGGTCGCGCGCGGCGCGCCCGCTTGGGCCGCCTGGCCCGATTGACTCGTGATCTGCGTGCTCACAGGAGGTCGGGGAAGCGCGGCTTCTGCGCCATGAAGAAGGCCGAGCCGAGCGCGAGCAGCACGGCGGTGACGAGCGCAAAGACGCCGAGCGAGCTCCACGACGGCGCGCAACCGTAGACGAGCACCTCGCGGTAGCCCTCGATCAGCCAGTACATCGGGTTCGCGCGCAGCACCCACGCGTAGCCGGCGGACTCGACCATCGCGGCCGGATAGAAGATCGGCGTGGCGAACATCCACACCGTGAGCAGCACGCCGATGACGTGGTAGGTGTCGCGCAGGAGCAGGTTGAACGCGCTCAGAAGGTATCCCAGGCCGAGCATGAAGCCCGCTTGCAGCGCGACGAGCAGCGGCAGGAGCGCGAGCCAGCCTCCCAAGCGGATCACGCGTCCGGGGGCGCGCACGATCAGCGCGCGCGTCGACGCCGCCGACGCGTTGCGCACGGCCTCGAGCAGCAACGACGAGGAGTCGACCGTCGCGGAGGGCGCCGCGCCGTACTCGTCCGCGGTCACCTCTCCCGCGCCGATCCGCGTGCCTTCAATCGTCACCTGATGCCAGCTCTCGACCGTGAACTCGTCGCGCACGCGCTGCTTGATGCGGCCCCAGATCCCGCCATCGAGGTAGAGCAGGTCACCCGGCGAGGCGGCGGAGATGGAGCCCGGCGGCAGCGACTCGAGGCCCGCGCTCCAAGGCCGTTCGCTCGCATCGCGCACGGTGAGCTTGTCCACCTGCAGTCCGCCGGGAGTCGAGAGGCATCGGAACTGCGACGGCATGACGATGTTGCCGCCGGCGAGCTGCTCCTGCGCCGTGGGAAAGCTCGCGACGGCCGCGTCGGCGCGCAGGAACGAGGTGCGCAGCTCGATCGGCCGCTCCGGCGGAGCGACGTCGGGCCGCACGTAGGCGAAGTACACGACCGCGAGCAGCGTCACGGCGATGCCGATGAGCATGTTCACCAGCGCCGAGACGGTCAGGTACGCGGGCAGGACCTCCGAGGGGAACACGACCTTCTGGATGAGGTTCTGGTTCTCGACCAGCGTGTTCGTCATGCGCGACGTGCTCTCGGCGAACGCGTGCCAGACCATGATGCCCGAGAGCATGAGCAGCGCCGCTTCCGCGGTGCTCTGCTGGTCGCTCCAGCGCGTCTTCAGCACGAGGCGGAAGACGAACATGTAGACGACCAGGTTGATCAGCGGGAAGAGCACCGACCAGAAGAACCCCATGCTCGAGCCGACGTAGCGCGCGCGCAGATCGCGCGAGAGCAGGTCGCGGAACAGGCGCCGGTTGCGCGAGAGCGAATGGACGAGCGCGCGCACGGATCCCTACAGCACCGATTTCCCCAGCGCCGAGAGCACGAGCTCGACCGCGACGCGCGCGGTCGCGTTCTGGTTGTCGAGGATGGGGTTGATCTCGGTCACCTCGAGGCCGAGCAGTTTCCCCGACTCGGCCGCGTGCTCCATGATCAGGTGGCTCTCGCGCAGCGTCGTGCCGCCCGAGACGGGCGTGCCGACGCCCGGCGCGACGCTCGGATCCGTGCCGTCCATGTCGAAGGTCAGGTGGAAGCCCGCAGTGCCCGCGGCGGCGATCTCGATCGCCATCTTCATCACCTTGTGGATGCCGTGCATGTCGATGTCGCGCGCGGTGAAGACGTGCAAACCCGCGGCGCGGATCTCCTCCTTCCTCGCGCCGGTCGAGGCCGCGCACGCCGACGAGCACGGCCTTCGACGTCGACCATCGGAAAGCGCTCGCCGATCTTCTTCGCCGCCTGTTCGACGCCGCGTCCGATGCAGCACGCCAGCGGCATGCCGTGGATGTTGCCCGACTCGCTCGTCTCGGGCG
Source organism: Planctomycetota bacterium (assembly GCA_044228975.1). Taxonomy (GTDB): domain Bacteria; phylum Planctomycetota; class UBA1135; order UBA1135; genus JADJNY01. The sequence goes on from JBGATX010000155.1 coordinate 11,386, forward strand.
TGTTCATGTCGCCGTGCGCGTCGAACCAGATCAGGCCGATCTTCTTCTTCTGGCGGTGGTAGTGGGAACTGATCGCCGCCACCGTGCCGACCGCGATCGAGTGGTCGCCGCCGACGACGAGCGGGAACGCGCCCTTCTCGAGCGCGGCCTCGACTTCCGTGCGCAGCTTGCGGCAGCACTCGGCGATCTCGTCGAGGAAGCGCGCGCGCGGGTTCTTCGCTTGCGGAGCGGACGCACGGGTTCTATGCACGGCGATGTTGCCCGGTCCTCGAACGCGAGGCCCAGGCTGCGCACGCCTTCCTCGATCCCGGCGATGCGCAGGGCGCTGGGCCCCATGTCGACGCCGCGACGGCCTCCGCCGAGGTCCATCGGCACGCCCACGAGCGCGACCTTCTTGTTGAACATGGTGGGTGCTTCCTCGCTCTCGCGCTCCTCGCGCAGGGGCGTCAACCCTAACGAGACAGACCGCGCGCGTCAGCACGACCGTGGCTCCGTCGGCGAGATCCAGGGTGTCCCGAGCGCTTCCGTCGCGCCGGGCGATCTCGATCGAGCCGAAGGAATCGACCAGGGCGAGCCATTCGCCCGGGCGCACGTCGGCATAGGTGCCGGCGAACGCGATCGAGCGCGTGCCGTGCTCGACCCGCCACTGGTCGAGTCCGCCTTCGAGGTCTTCGGGCAGCGCGTCGAGCACCACGTTGCCGTAGCGGTCGGCGAAGAGCACGTGCGCCTCGATGCGCCGCTCGCTCACGCGCCGCGCGCCCGCCGCCGCGAGCGTGCGCGCGTCGTGCACGTCCGCGCGCGCGCGCGCCGCGGGCGCGAGACCGGCCGCGATCGCCGCGGCCGCGGGAGCGAAGACGTCGCGACCGTGGAAGGTGCGGCTGCAGCCGGGCAGGGCGAAACGCTCGAGGTCGAGCTCGCGATAGCGCGCAGCGCTCGACAAGGCCGCGGGCAGGAGGCCGTTGTCGGGCGCGAGGAACGCGCGTGAGTCGTCCTCCGCGACGAGGATGCGCCGCGACGTGCCGACCTCTGGATCGACGACGGCGACGAACACCGTGCCGGGCGGGAACCAGCGCGCGCTGCGCGAGAGCTGGAACGCGCCCACGCGCACGTTCTGCGGCGGCACGCCGTGCGTCAGGTCGACCAGATGCGCGCCGACGAAGTGCGTGAGCATCACGCCCTTCATCTGGCCGACGTAGGGATCCTGCAGGCCGAAATCGGTGAGCAGCGCGATCACGCCGGAGCTGCGCCAGCTCGCAGGTGTCGCCGGAAGCCGTTCGTCGCGCGGTGAGGACATGCGATGCGCCGGCGACGCGCTCCGTTCACTGCGTGCGCGTCGTCAGCAGTCCGAGGTAGGCGCCCTGGAGCGCGGGATGACCCGAAGCGTAGCGCAACTCGCGCGCGAGTTCCTCGACCTCGTGCAGCCCGCCCCACTCGCCGATCGCGAAACCGACGCGGCGCAGGTCGTTCGAACTCGCGTCGACCGGCGGCACGTGCAGCTCGTCGCGCAGGACGCGCACGCCGCCGCCGATGTCGGCGAGCACCGCGGCCGCGAGCAGCGAGAGATCGAGGTCGCCCTTCCACATCGCCGCGCGCACGGCGGGCAGGATCTCGGGATCGCCGAGCTCGAGCAGCGCGGCGGCGATCTCCACGTTGACGTCGCGCCGGTCCTCGAGCGGGAAGAGCGTGCCGAGCAGGCTCAGATCCTCGGGGCTCGGACGGCGAGCGAGCGCGCTCAAGAGGCGCAACGCAGCGTCGCCCGAGGGTCGCGGCTCGGCCGCGAGCGCGTCGCGCACGCGACCGCGCGCGGCGAGGCGTCCGCGCCGGCACAGATCGATCGCGAGCTCGACGCTCTCGTCCTCCGGCGCCGTGACGAGGTAGTCCTCGAGCAGCGTCGCCGCGTACGGATCGTGCGAGCTGCGCAGCAGGATCGCGACCAGCTGCTTGTGATCGGCTTGCTCGGGATCGAGCAGGCTCGCGCGCACGCGCTCCTCGGCCGCGCGCGAGCCCAGGCGCGTGCGCGCGACGAGCGCGGCGAGGCGCACCGCGGGCTCGAGGCTCTGCTCGAGCTCCTCCAGGCGCGTGCGCCAGCCCGTGTCGCGGCTGGTCGCCATCGCGTCGCACGCATCGACGCGGTCGTCGACGGAGACGCGCGAGAGATCGGCATCGATGAAACGCGCGACGTCGACCTTGCCCGTGCGCGCGAGCTGGATCGCCGCGCGGTAGTGCCAGCGATCGAAGGCCGCGGCGCGTTCGAGCAGGTTGATGCACACCGTCTCGAGCGCCTTGTCCTCGATCGCGTCGAGGATCACGGGCCATTCGGCCTCGGTCGGAGTCCAGAGCTCGTTGCGCACGAGATCCTGGACCTCGAGCGGCATCGTGCGCACGGCGGCGTCGACGCGCTCGAGCCCTTCGCCGTGCAGCAGGAGCTGGAGCAGGTGGTCCTTCACGCCGGGCCGATACAGCCGCCGCGTGCCGCGCAGCACGACGTCGCGCACGAAGGTCGGATCCGCGACCCAGCGCTGGATCTGCTGCACGCGCCACGACTGGCCGTCGATCAGGCCGAACGATCGTCCGCCGAGCCAGCGCAGCTCGAGCAGGAGCGTCGCCGCGGCCGTCGCACGGCTTGCGGGCCGATCGACGTCGAACACGAGCAGCTCGCGCGCGCTGTCGTGCAGCTTGTGACCGGAATCGCTGGCGATCTCCTCCACGCGTCGCCGCGCGGCCGCGCGACCGGAACGCAAGAGCGCGAGCAGCGCGCACTCGCCGATCTCGACGTCGTTCACGAACGCGGTCAGCAGCGCTTCGCTCGAGCTCGAGAGCTCACCCAGCGCGAGCATCGCCGCGCGACGCTCCAGGCCGCTGCCGCCCTTCGCCTTGTTCTCGAGCATCAAGCGCTGATCCACCGCTCCCGCCGCGCCGAGCACGAGCAGCGCCGCCGCGCGCTTGTCGACGGGCACCTTCTCGAGCGCGAGCAACGCGCGCGCTTCCGCCGCGCTGCGCTGCGTGAACGACACGCGGAGGTCCCTCTCGAGCAGCTCGCGCCAACCCGCCTCGTCAGGGATCTTCCCCCCGAGCGTGCTGCTGTCGACGGGCTTGTCGTCCCCGGAGCGCGCACCCGACTTCGGCTCCTCACCCTGCTCCGGTTCCTTCGCCGGACGCCCGCCCCCGCGACGCCCCGGCGCAACTTCGTCGGGCTTGCGCTCCTGCCCCGCCGGCGCCGGCTTGCCCGCATCCTGCGCCCAAGCGCTGGAAGCACCCGCCAGGAGCGCGACGACGACCGCGAGCCCAACGCCCGAAGCCACCCACCGCGCACACTGCATCACTCTCGTCTGCATCACGATCGCCGCCCAACGAGCCTCGCCCCGTCCTATCGGCAGCATCCGCCCCCAGGCATACCGTCCCGCCCCCCCAACCTCCACCGTTTCATGCCCAAGCAACACCGAGGACCCAACCACCTTCCGCCCCAGCACCCCGCGCGGAT
>JBGATX010000156.1:0-13379 GCA_044228975.1 Planctomycetota bacterium
TCGAGGCCGAGCACGATCACGCGCTTCGCTTTCGCCTTCCCGCGCCGCGTCGGCGTCATCAAGCGGATCGCGGCCTTGAACGGCCAGATCAGGATGATCCCGAAGGCCATCGCGAAGGTGCCGAGCATCACGAGCAGGCTCCCGGCGGCCGCGAAACCCGCGCCGGGGCCGATGTACGCCGGAGCGGGCGACGCGAGCACGCTCGCGACGAGCGCGAGCAAGGCCAGGGAGCGCACGAACGGACGCGAAGGAGTTTGGACGGGGCTCAACGGGGGCAGGCGGGGACGGAGTTCGTGTCGGATGCGCCGCGGTCCGGACTCGAGGCGCCCGCTCGCCCGGGTGGGGGGACGCCTCTGTCGACCGCGCAAGCCCGCTATCCAAGCACACGCTCGCGCGTCTGTCGCGTGCGTACGTCTCGTCGCGCCGCCGGACGCGCTCGAGGCGCCGCGCGAGCCGCTCCCCGCGCTCGCGCCGACCCACCAGGCAAGGAAAACGCCCGCGAAGCAGCATGAACCGCCTCGCGGGCTCGACACCCTCGCCACGGGGGTTGGAGGCAGCGAGGGAGTGCGCGCGATCAGGAGCGCGCAACGTGTCGGCCGACTCCTCGTCGACGCGGGCCGGCGACCCAAGCCACCTTCTGACTTTGGACGTGTTCGAGTTTCCTACGCGTCGTCAGCTGGTCGCGCGAGAACGCGGCCACGGATGCGCGCTCAGGTACGCATCGAGCACGAAGCGCTCTACCGCGGCGACGTTCGCCGGACCGAGCGGATGAGCGTTGCGCTGGCGCACGAGCCGCGCCTCGATCTCGGTCGCTTCGGCGAGCACCTCGGCCTCGCTCACCTTGCCCACGCGCACGTCGACGATGTGCGAGCGCACGGGCTCGCGCATCGGCAGCGATAGCCGGCCGGTCCCGGTGAGCTCGAGCCCCTGGTAGCCGAGCCGCAGGAGATGCCCGGCGTACTTCGTGTCGTAGCCGTAGCGCTCGATCAGCTCCGGCCGGCTCGGCATCTTCACCTTGTTCGTGGCGATGGCGCTGCTGGCGCATGTAGCCGAGGTAGCGATCGTAGATCTCGTCTCCGATGAACCAGTGCGTGTTCGCGCGCAACTCGCGACCGAGCTCCGTCTGCGCGACGAGTTGCTGCTCCGGCGTGAAGAGCAGGAGCAGGATCGTCGGATTGCCCGCGAGCGCGAGACGCGCCCACTTCGCGAGCGAGTACACGACGAGATCGAGATCACCCGGGCCGGAGCGCGCGCCCTCGGGCTGCGTGCGCCACGTCCATTGTTGGAAGCGCTGGCGCAAACCGAAGAAATGCTCCCATGGCTCGACGCAGATGCCCATCTCGTCGCGATCGTCCTGATCGGAGACGGAGAGCCCGTGCACGGTCGAGCCCACGAGCCCGCGCAGGATCGTGTTGGGTTCGGCGAGGGATTGCGAGTCCATGTCGGGCGCGCATGGTGTCGCCTGCCCGAGGCGCACTCCAGCGTTCGCCTGGATTCCGGACGGGCTCGATCCCGCGCTGTTCCATCGACGCCGGGCGCGCACGCAGAGCCTCGCTCTCGGCTCGGCGCGCGCGGTTGGTCTCGCGCTTCGCGCCCGTCCTGCGAGAGGAGTGGTTGGGTGTGTGCTCCATCGAATTCACGGCTCACGGAAGCAACAGGCTCACACTTCACTCCAACTTCGAGGTCCGTTCGCATCTGCCTGCGAGCGATGTTCGACGCGCCGGTCCCAGGAATGCGAAGGTCGCGCGATCGCCACCGGCCGCACGGCGGATCGAACTTGCGCGCACTATCCTGCGCCGGGCGATGGAGCTCTCGCCATTCGCCGCGTGCAGTCCAATCTCGCCCGAGGAGGGAAGTGCGATGTTCAGAAGCGTTCTTCGCGAATCGTCGTCGGAGTCTCGAGCTGGCGGGAGCGCGCTTGCGGCGCGTGTCTCGAGGGACGCACGCGAGCTGAGCGTCTCGCAATCCGCCCGGCGTGGACGGCGGCGATCCTTCGCGGTCGCTTGTGCCACGCTCCTGAGCTTGCTCGCCGCGCCGGCGAGCGCGGGGCTCAAGCTCAAGGCTCACCCGACGAACGGAGCCGCGGCCCACCTGCAGTCGACACTGAGGCACATCAAGGGCTGCATGGGCAACACCACGGTGGCCATGGCGGCCGACGGCACGATCAGCGTCGGCCCGGTGCCGATGGGCGGCGACAACAAGTTCGCGGCGGCGATCCGCACGATCGTCAATGGCGTCGCGGTCGAGCTCGAGGTCGGACGCAACATCCCCAAGGTCATCGTCGGCCGCTTCAACAAGATCGTCGGCGGGGCCGACGCCGACAAGACGACGGGCACGCAGACGATCGATCTGGACGACATCGAGAAGCTCCCCAACACGAGCGATTGCATCGAGACCCTCTGGGCGGCGCTGATCCACGAGCTGTGGGAGCTCCACTACGCCAAGACGAATTTCGCCACGGACGGGAAGTTCATGAAGGCCCACAACGAGGCGATCAAGAAGGAGAACGAGGTGCTGGCCGAGCAGAACGCGCTGGCGCACGGCGAACGCGACGACACCTGCATGCGCCAGCCGAAGACGATCGGCAACCCCGTCACGATGGGCGACTGTGTCACGGCGATCCTCGAGTTCCAGCTCGGCCACAAGAAGGTCGGCGGCGCGAAGGCCTGGGGCGTCTACACCGCCACGGTCGTCGTGAAGAAGTCGAACGGCGACGTGAAATCGGGCCCGCAGATCACCAAGGTCGAGGTCGAGACTGGTGCGGGCGCTGCGCTCAAGCGCGTCGTCGTCACGAACCCCGATCCGGTCGTGCAGTACTTCGACGGGGAGACCGACACCTTCGTCTCGGAGTTCGAGAACTTTCCGGGCCATCCGCAGAGCCGTCCTGGTTTCGTCGCCGCCGGTTCGGACGGCGCGCTGTACGTCACCGAGGAGCTGCTCAACACCATCGAGCGGCGCGATCAGCTGACGCAATCGTCGCTGGGATCGATCTCGCACCCCTTGCTCGTCGGGCCGCGCGGCATCGACTACTACTTCGATCAGCAGCAGGTCGCCGTGGCGTGCTCCAACAACAAGATCCTGTTCTTCGAGACGAACGGGACCTTCGTGCGCGAGCTCACCGACCCGGCGCTCAACGGTCCGACCGACATGGCGCTCGACGATGGTCGCTTCACCAGGATCGGGGTCAGCGCGGAAGTCCCCAGCGCGTACGTGTGCAACAGCGGCTCGAACAACGTGCTCATCCTGGGTTTGTTCGGCGGGGTGCTCGGCACGTTGAGCTCACCGAGCCTCAGCCAGCCATCGGGCATCGCGCGCGACCCGGAAGGCAACACCTACGTGTCGAGCTTCGGAACGAACCAGGTGCTCGTCTTCGCGGGGAACGGCCAGGTGATCCGCACGCTGAGCGATTCGTCGCTGCAGGGTCCGCAGGGCATCGTGCTCGATCTGCACGAGGGCACGGTCGCGCGCGTGCTCGTCGCCGGCAAGACCTCGCGCAACGTCGTCTCGTTCCACGCCGACGGCAGCGTGACTGCGTTCACGGCCCCGAACATGGTCTGCCCGAAGGGTCTCGAGCTGCTGAACGACGTCCAGTCGCCGGGGACGCGCATGGACGTGACGGGTCCGCTCGTCGATTGCAACTCGAGCGGCACCGTCGACGACGATGAGGTCGCCCGAGGGCTCGTGCTCGACATCGACAACGACGCCATCCCCGACGAGTGCGAGTTCCGCTACTTCACCGCGACGCTCGACGGCCTGCAGGAAACGCCGCCCAACAGCAGCCCGGCGACGGGCGACGGCTGCTTCACGGTCGATCTCGAGGCGAACACGCTGGCGTACCTGGTCGAGTTCACGGGCCTCGTCGGCATCGAGACCGCCGCGCACATCCACGGCTTCGCTCCGCCTGGCGTCGCCGCGCCGGTGTTGCAACCGATCGCGCTCGGCTCGCCGTCGAGCGGCACGTGGAGCTACTCGCAGCCGCAGGAGGCCGGCATCGTCGCCGGCCAGACCTACGTGAACGTGCACACCGACGTGTTCCCCGGCGGCGAGATCCGCGGACAGATCGTCGCGGCTCCCGCGGCGAGCGCGTACTGCTTCGGCGACGGCAGCGGAACGCCGTGTCCGTGCGGCAACGCGGGCCTCGCGGGCAACGGCTGCGCGAGCTCGGTGAACCTCTCGGGCGCGCACTTGAACGCAGCGGGCTTCGCGAGCCTCGCGTGTGATGGCCTCGTGCTGATCGGCTCGGGCATGTCGAATGCGGCGGTGCTCTACTTCCAGGGCTCGCAGCAGGAAGCGAGCGGCGCGGGCTCGCTGTTCGGGGACGGACTCTTGTGCGCGAGCGGCTCGCTGATCCGGCTCTCGAGCAAGATCAACGTCGCGGGAATCTCGCGCTATCCGGCGTCGGGCGAAGTCCCGGTCCACGTGCGCGGCCTGATCAACGCGCCGCAAACGGCCGAGTACCAGTGCTGGTATCGCAACGCCGCGCCTTGGTGCACGCCGGCCACGTTCAACACGACGAACGGCGTCCACGTGACTTGGGTGCCATGACCATGGGTGAACCTGTCAAGCCCCTGAGCTGATTCAGGTCACTCGCGAGTTGCGCGAGGCTGAGCTGGAGGACGGAGCGCCCTGGCTCGGACTCGCGCGTTCTTCTCGACGCCCGGCTCGCGATGAGCCGTCGACGGGCTCGCGCTCGCGGGATGTCCATCGCCAACGCGTCGAGGCCATGGAATCATGCTGCGCGGTCCCCGGTACGTGGCGACCCTTTCGACTCCCCTCCTCTGCGCCCACTCGAAGAACCGCATGCTTCGTCACCATCTTCCGCTCGTCGTACTGCTCGTCTGCGGTCTTGGAACTCCGTCCCTGGCGCGTGCGCAGGCGGAAGCAGCGAAGGCGACGGCGGCCGCGGCGCGCGCGACTCCGCGCGATGTGAGCGCGCTCCTGCACGACGTGCGAGCGAAGGGCGAAGTGCCCGGGCTCGTCGGTGCGATCGTGCGCGGGCGGAATCTCGTGGCGATCGGCGCCGACGGTGTGCGCAAGCGCGGGGACCCGACGCCGATCATGATTGACGACCGCATGCACCTGGGCTCGTGCACGAAGGCGATGACCGCGACGCTCGCGGCGCGTCTCGTCGAGCAGGGCAAGCTCGACTGGAAGACGAAGCTCGCCGACGTCTTCCCCAAGGTCGAGATGCAGCCGGCGTGGCGCGACGTGACGCTCGAGCTCCTGCTCACGAATCGTTCGGGCGCGCCGGCCGAGCTCGATGCCGGCGGACTTTGGACGAAACTCTGGAAGCACCAGGGGACCGCTGCCGACGCTCGGCAATTGCTGCTCGAAGGCGTCGTCTCGCGTGAGCCCGCCGCGCCGCCGGGCACGAAGTTCCTCTACTCGAACGCCGGCTTCGCGATCGCGGGGCACATGCTCGAGACGATCGCGAGGAAGCCGTGGGAGGAGCTGATGCAGAGCGAGCTCTTCGAACCGCTGCACATCACGAGCGCAGGTTTCGGCGCGCCGGGCACGAAGGGCAAGCTCGATCAACCGCTCGGTCACAACGGGCTCGCGCCCATGGAGGTCGGTCCCGGCGCCGACAATCCCGTCGCGATCGGTCCCGCGGGCATCGTGAACATGTCGATCGCCGATTGGGGCAAGTTCGTCAGCCTGCATCTTTGCGGCGAACGCGGCGACGCGCAGCTCTTGAAGGCGGAGACGTTCACGAAGCTCCACGCCGTTCCCGCCGGCGCGGACAACGAGTACGCGATGGGCTGGGGTGTCGCGCAGCGCCCGTGGGCGGACGGCCGCGTGCTCACGCACAGCGGCAGCAACACGATGTGGTTCTGCGTCACGTGGCTTGCGCCGAAGAAGGACTTCGCCGTGCTCGTGTGCTGCAACCAGGGCGGCGATGCGGCGGCGAAGACCTGCGACGCAGCGGCGTGGGCGCTGATCCAGGACGAGCTCGCGGCCACGACGGCCGACGGCAAGTGAGCGGCGGAGTTTGGCGCTGCAGACACTGCCTTTGACAAGCTCCTCACAGGAACTGCGCCGTTTCAGGTTGTGATGGAGCTGGCGCGAGCCTGGCCGCGACCGCCCATGACCGATCTCCCCGCGCAGCCGCGGATGGCCACGTCCGCGGAGAGCGCGCTGCCCCCGATCGTCCACATTCATTCGCGACAGCCGCACGAGCTCTGCGCCGTCTTCGAGCGCGAGCGCGACGGTCTGTTCCGATTCCTGTGGCGGCTGACGGGCAACGCGAGCGACGCGGACGATCTGCTCCAGGACACGTTTCTCACCGCATGGCGCAAGCCCGAGCTCTTCCGCGACCGCGACGGCTTGGGCGCCTACCTGCGGCGCACGGCCTACCGGTTGTTCCTGAACGCGCGGCGCAAGCACGGGCGGCGCGGCGAGCTCGCGCTCGCGCCCGCCGAAACCTCGACCGAGGCTGCGGCGACTTCCGTCGCCGAGCGCGAAGCGCGCGAGCAGCTGCGCAAGCGCGTGCAGAGCGCGATCGAGGCACTGCCCGAAGGCACGCGCGAGGTCTTCCTGATGTTCCGCTTCGAAGGGATGTGCTGCGCCGAGATCGCGCGCGTGTGCGAGATCAGCGTCGATGCCGTCGAGGGACGCATCGAACGCGCGACGCGCCTGCTCGCGGTGCGCCTGGTCCCTCACGCCGAGGACATGCCCGAGCTGTGAGCTCCCGCCTCCATCCATGAACGAGCGCACCCACATCGACCGCCTGCGCGCCTTCCTGCAAGGCAAGCTCTCGCGCGACGAGCACGAAAGCTTCGAGCGCGAGCTCGCGCGCGATGCGGAGCTGCGCCGGCGAGTCGAGGAGCTGCGCGCGGTGTGGAGCGCGACCGCGGTGCTGGGCGAGCTCACGCCAGTGAGCGCGACGAGCTGGGAAGCGCTCGCGCAGCGCGTGGAGGTCGACACTCGACACCGTCGCGTGCGCCGCATCGCGGCGGCGCTGATCCTGATCGTTCCGCTCGCGGTGCTCGCGTATCGCGCGTGGCCGGCTCGCGCGAGCGAGCCGGTCTTCGTGCGCTCGAGCCTGGTCGACGCTCCCGCGCGCGCGCCGCAAGCGCCCGCTCCCGTGCCCGCGCTGCTCGCCGGCTACGCGCCGGTGCGCGACGGATCGATCCAGTGGTTGAGCTCGCTCGACGAAGCACGAGAGCTCGCCGATGCCGTCGGACGTCCCGTGCTCGTCTTCGGCTTCGTGCCCGGTTGCCCGTGGTGCAAGACGCTGCGCGAGGAGAGCTTCGTCGATCCGAAGTTCGTCGAGCTCGCGTCGAACTGCGTGCCCGTCGCCGTCGATCTCTTGTCGATGGAGCAGGAGCGCGCGAGCGAGCTCATGGAGCGCGGCTATCCGGCGATCGAGCTGCAAGCGCAACGCGGCGAGGTCGTGCGCGGCATGTCGGGCCCGCCGGGGACCGTCGATCTGCGCGCGGAGCTCGAAAACGGCCTGAAAACGTGGCCCGGCGAGCCGCCGCCGCTCGTGTGGAGTGCCGCGAACGAGCTCGCGCGCACGCTGCACGCGGCGCAGGCCGCGGAGCTCGAGGGACATCTCGACGAAGCGTGGCGGCAGTTCGACGAACTCGCGCATCGAGGCGGTTCGTGGTCTCTCGGCCTCGACGGCCAGCTCGGCGTCGAGCGCATCGACGAGCTCGCGCGCGCGGCGTTGCAGCGCTCGCGCGAGCTCGCGCGCACCGACGAGCGCAAGGCGCGCGAGGAGCTCGCGAGCTTCGCCGCGCGCCTGGGTGCCACTCCTCCCGGCGATGATCTGCGTCGCGTGCTCGATGCCTGGAGCTCGGCCGACGAGTTCCCGGCTCTCAGCGCCAAGCCGAGCGAGTGACGCGGCGCGCGGCGCGAACCCGCTGCACTTGCCACCACTCTCGTGTGCCGCGCTCTTACGTTTCGCGTTCAGGAGCCTGCGCCGCTCGCGTTGTCTTCCCCGCGCAACGGCATTTCTGTCCAGGAGGTCGGAACCCATGCAGAAACTCTTCGTGCTCCCGATGTTGATCGTTCTGGCCGCGCCCGCTCTCGCGGAGAAGCCGTTCCAAGGTTTCCGCTGCGAGAACGAGTGTCCGCTCGCTCAGGATGCGAATCTGCGCCGCTCGTTCGGGACGGAAGCCCAGGTCGCGTCGGCCGTGGTGCGCTCCGACCTGGCAAGTCGCGTGGAGCGCAACCTCGGCCGGATCTGATCCGCAGCGCTCGCTGCACGTGGGCCGGCGGTGGGAACCGTCAGCACTTGCCGCCGGCCCACCCTTCTTCGATCGACTTTCGTCAGCGGCAGAGTTCCGAACCATGCGCAGCGTCCTCCCCCATTCGATCCTCGTGCTCGCGTCTCTCGCTCTCGCGCCGGCACTCGCGCGCGCTCAATCGGTCGATCAAGCGCTCGCGGCCTTCAAAGGCGGCGAATGGAAGAAGGCCATCGAGGCCGCGCAAGCCGTGCCCGCCGACGCGAAGGATCGTCCGCGCGCCGACTACTTGATCGGCGAGACGCAGCTCGTGCTCGGCGATGCCGCCGCGGCCGAAGCGGCGTTCCGTCGCGTGCTCGCGAAGCGACCGGAAGCGGTGCCGGCGAAGACGGGCCTGGGACGCGCGCTCACGCTGCGCGACGACTTCAGCGGCGCGGAGAGCGCGTTGAAGGAGGCTCTCGAGCTCGACGCGAAGGATCCCTCGATCAAGGCGGCGCTCGGCGAGCTGCACGTGCGCGCGAAGAAGCTCGACGTAGCGCGCGCGGAGCTCGCCGAGGCCTACGCGCTCGATCCTAAGAACCCGATGATCGCGCGCAGCTACTGCGCCGCGTTGTGGGCCGCGAACGACGACGAGAACGCGAGCAAGGTCGCGCAGGCGCTGGTCAAGGCGCTCCCCAAGCATCCGATGGGACCGTTCCTGCAAGCGATCGAGCAGGAGCGCACGGGCAAGGACGGGAAGGCGATCGAGCTCTACCAAGCCGCGCTCGCACTCGATCCCAATTTCCTCGACGCGCACAAGAACCTCGCGATCCTGTGCCACACGCGCAATCCGATGTACCAGGACTCGAAGCGCACGGACCTCGCGTTCGAGCACTACGCCAAATACTTCGAACTCGGCGGCAAGGACGACGCGCTCGCGCAGAACTTCGAGCAGCTGCAGAGCACCTTCGAGCAGTACTTCGGCCGCCCGCGCGCTGATGGAGGCGGCGGAAAGACCAACAAGGGCGCCAAATCGAAGGAGAAATCGAAGTAGCGCCCCCGATCGATCAAGTCGTCCGCGGCGACCTCAATCCGGCCCATCCGCCGTCCCCCGCTCCCGTCGCCGCGGCTCCGAGGGAGCGGATACCTCTAGCCAGGCCAGACGGTGGAGGGTCCCTGTCGTCCGACGGCGGAGCCGAGCTCGCTCGGCTCCGCCGTCTCTGTTCATCACGCGCGACGACTCAGCTCACCAGCCCGCGCGCGCGCAGGTGCGCGAAGAGCTTGCTCGCGCAGGTCTCGATCGAGTCCTCGCCCGTGCGCAAGACGATCTCCGGGCGCGTGGGCGTCTCGTAGGGGTCGCTGACGCCGGTGAAGTTCTTGATGATGCCGGCGCGCGCCTTCTTGTAGAGGCCCTTCGTGTCTCGGCCCTCGACGATCGCGAGCGGCGCGTCGACGTGGATCTCGATGAACGGCGCCTGCGATTTCGAGCGCACCTCGTCGCGGATCTCGCGGTAAGGCGAAATCACTGCCGTGATCGCGACGACTCCGTTGCGCGCGAGCAGGTTCGCGACGAAGCCGATGCGGCGGATGTTCGTGTCGCGGTCCTCCTTCGAGAAGCCCAGACCCTTCGACAGGTTCTCGCGCACCTCGTCGCCGTCGAGCACCTCGACGCGCAGGCCCTTCTCGCGCAGGATCGGCGCGACGAAATGCGCCAGCGTGCTCTTGCCGGAACCGGAGAGGCCGGTGAACCACAGGATGAAACCCGACGGCTGCGTCATGACGTTGGCGTGTGGAGGTGGATGGAGCTCGCGGCGGGCGCTCAGCGGATCTTGCCCTCGAGGTACGGCACCTCGAAGCACTTCTCGTGCATGATCGGACCGTGGCCGAAGTAGCCGGCTTCGCCGAAGAGCTCGCCGTGATCGGCGGTGACGATGATCCAGGTGTTCTTCGGCACGAGGTCGAAGAGCTCGGCGAAGACGCCGTCGAGGAAACGCACCGTGTCGACCTGGCGCTCCTTCAACTGATCCAGCTTCTCCTGATCGAAGAACTGCGGCACGTCCGTGTCCTTGACGAGGTTGCCCTTCTCGTCGATCTGCGTGTCGAGCTTCTTGAAGACGCCGTTCACGCCGCTGATGCGCGGCCACATCGAGCTGTCCTCGTCGGGCTTGGCGTACGGGTAGTGCGTCTCGCCGACGTTGAGCATGTAGAAGCTCGGCCGGTTCGCGTCGAACTTGAGCGTCGGCAGCATCGAGCGCATGTCGTTGTGCTTGTCCATGAGCTGGAAGCTGTCGAAGTCGCGGTTGATGCCCGTCTTCGGGTTCAGCACCGGCAACGACACGCGCGCGTGCGTCGAGTAGCCGAGCGTGTTGCGCAACAAGCCCGGCAGCCACAGCGACGGCACCATCTTGCCGAACTCGATGCCCTTGGCGCCCAGGCGCTTGTTGTAGTTGTAGAAGTCCTCCTTGTAGTACTCGGAGGCGTACACGTTCGGCGGCGTCGTGTGCGGCAGCAAACCCGTGAGCAGGTTGTAGTGCGAAGGCGCGGTCCACGACGCGTAGCTGTAGCGCTTCTCCGGCGTGCCGAGCTTGAGGATCGTCTTCGGCGCCGCCTGCATGAACGTGTCGTAGCGGCACGAGTCGAGGATCACGACGAGCAGGTTGTTCTCGCCGCGCGGCGCGGGCCGCGGACCGAGTCCGCCGGGCAACGGGAGCGGCGGACGAGGACTCGGCTTGGCCGGTTCCTTCTTCTTGAAGAGGTCGAGGAGTCCCATCGCGTTCGTGAGGTCCGTGGTTGGAGTCGGAGATCGATTCGTGTTGCGGATGAGCGGTGCGCATCGGACGCGCAGCGTTCACCTCGAGCGCGAAACGCGCGTCAGAGGTAGCCGAGCTTCTTGAGCTTCCTCTTCAGCTCCTCGAGCTCGTCGTTGCTGAACTCCGGCTTCGCGTCGGTGCTGCTCGCCTCGCCCATCAGGTCGCGCAGCACGTACACGATGAAGTCGGTCGGCGAGCTGAACCCGGAGCCCTCGACGACCAGCTGGATCTTGCGATACAGCGGGCGGGGGATCTTGACGGTGACCTTGCTCTCTCTCAGCACGTTGAACTCGCGAGCGGTGGTTGGGGCCGGAAAAGGTTCGTCGCCCGAGCCTCAGGAGAGGGGCGCGGGCGACGGCTCTTCACACTCTCAGGAGTCCAAATGTACTCCGATTGGAGTGTGATTGGAGCCTCCACCGGCCTCCACAGGCTGGAAAGGCCGCAAGGCCGCTTCGGAGGCCGGTTTGCGCTCGCCTCCGGAACGCTCGCGCCTCACGTCACCGGTCGTCGGCGTAGGCTGTCGCATCCCGACGGGCGCGCGGCGCTCGCCTTCTTCGCGGAACGGAACCACCCCAGACCTCATGCGCCGACTCCACCCGATCGCCCTCGCCTCCATCGCGCTGCTGATGCAAGCCTGCTCGAGCTCCGATCCCAAGGTCCTCGCGGACGAAGGCACGCAGGCACTCGGTGCGGGTGACGCCGCGCTCGCTCTCGAGAAGTTCGACGCCGCGTTGTCACACATGGAGCCCGCGAGTCCCGACTTCCTGCGCGTGCAGATGGGACGCTTCCAGGCGCTCGCGCGGCGCGACCCGGCGCGCACGAAGAACGAGTTCCTCGCCTTCCACGCCGGACACGGCGACAAGATCCGCGACGTCGACTTCAAGCTCGTGATCGACGAGCTCTTGAAGAAGGGAGCGATCGCCGACGCGACGGAGATCGTCAAGGCCGGCAAGCAGGCCTACGGCGATTCGCCGGTGATCAAGCAGCTCGTCAACGCGATCGGCGACGCCGCCAAGCGCTCGAAGGACGCGGGCAGCATGCAGAATCTCAAGGGCCTCGGTTACAGCGGCGGGGCCGAGGAGGATGAGCCCGCGCCCAAGCCCGTCGACAAGAAGCCCGAGTAGCTCGTCAGTAGCGCACGACGTTCGGCCGCGACGGATCGAGTCGCAGCGGGAGCCGGCCGACTTCGACGCCGGACTTGAGGAGCACGAGCGAGCGCGCGCCCTCGCCGAGCGAGAGCACTTGCGAACGCCCGTTCTCGATCGAGCTCTTGCGGCTCGTGTACGCGCTCTCGCCGCGCATGACGCGCAGGATCAACGGCTGGTCCTGCGCATCGAGCACGCGCAGCTCGTCGGCGCGATCGAGCGGGACGTCGAGCTCCACCTGCAGGTGCACGCGGCGGTCGACGGCGATGTCGAAGTGCTCGACGTCGGCGTCGCGCTCGAGCTCGCGGCCCGCGAACAGGATCGCGTCGCCCCAGGCGAAGATCTCGACGCCCTCGCGCGGCAGGTTGGCGAGCTCGTAGCTCCCGTCGGCGGCCGTCGTCACGGCCGAGCTGTCGACCCACTCGTCGCGCGTGCCGCCGGGAATGGCGACCTCGAGCGCGGGCCGCTGGAACTTGACCGACACGCCGGCGAGCGGAGTTCCGTCGCGCGCCACGACACGACCGCGCAAGCGCGGGAGCAGCTCGCCGGGCAGCACGAGATCGACATCGCGCTCCCCCGCTCGCACGTGCTCGCGATCGACGCGCAGGAGCGTGCGTGGATCGAGCGCCGCGACCGAGTAGTCGCGCTGCGCGAGCCCTTCCAGCGTGAAGCGGCCGTCGGCGTCGGTGCGCGCGAAGGACCAGAACGCACCTTCGGCGCCTGCGGCGTAGCTCTCGGCGAGAACGACGTCGCCGCGCGATTGTCCCAGGCACGTCGGATCGACGATCCACACGCGCGCGCCCGGCAGCGGCTCGCGCTGCGCGTCGAGCACGCGACCCACGATCGAGAGCGCAGCTCCGCCGAGCTGCAGCACGACGCGCGAGGGCCAGCGGACGCGGAGTGCGCGCTCGTTCACCGGCGTGCTCGCGGCGTCGTCGTGCTCGGGCTCGAAGATGGCAGGCTGGAATCCGCGAGCGACCGCGACGACGCGCGCCAGACTCGAGCCGGAGACGTCGAGCGCGAAAGCTCCGTGCGCGTCGCTGACGCACACCTCCGCGCCCGCGCTGACGCGCGCGCGTACGAAGAACGCACGGCTGGGCACGAGCACGACGCCGCGCACGAGCGACTCGGTCGAGTGCGGACGCTCGAGGGTCACGACCAGCGCGTCGTTCGACGCTTCCGGCAACGGCTCGACGTGCGTTGCATAGCCCGCGAGTCGCGCGTGGAAAGCCGCGCGCGCGACACCGGGCACGGTC